>CACWQE010000016.1 GCA_902762905.1 uncultured Lachnospiraceae bacterium
GTACTTCAGAACCGCCGGTACTTGGCGAGGTGTTTTCGAGCCTAGTACCGCTGCGAGTGATGAGTAGCGAGAGCGTGCCTGCGTTGATATGTTATATCCCAACAACCGATTTGAAACCTAATGTTTCGCGCGTCCGTTTTACTTACGCTGTGCAAGGGGGGGGATGATATTTATTGGTTCTTTGCCACAATATGTTCTTTATCCTTATAAATGGAACGTGCCGGCACAACACCTCTTACCATGCTAACCGGATATACATTCGAATCCGGACAGATCACAGATCCCGGATTCAATACAGAATTACATCCAATCTCTACATGATCTCCAATCATCGCACCAAACTTCTTAAGCTTTGTATCGATATCAAAATCAGCACCCTTTACATGTACAAGCGTCTTATCTGCTTTGACATTCGATGTGATAGAACCTGCTCCCATATGAGAATAAAAGCCTAACACAGAATCTCCCACATAGTTATAATGAGGAACCTGTACATGGTTAAATAAGATCACGTTCTTAAGTTCAGTAGAGTTACCGACCACGCAATCATTGCCCACTAACGCATTACCACGGATAAATGCTCCCGGTCTTACTTCTGTACGTTCGCCGATAATACATGGACCGGCAATATAATTATTTGGATAGATCTTTGCCGATTTTGCAATCCACACATTGTTCTCTCTCTCCTCATAGATATCCTTTGGCAGGGACTTACCTAATTCTATAATAAAATCTCCAATCTTTGGAAGTGCTTCCCATGGATAAGTCAACCCCTCTAACAATGGTTTTGCTAAAGTCTCTTCCAGACTATACATCTCTTCAATCGTAACCTGTTTTTCACTCATAATGTGATCTCCCTTCTACTAATCTTTTCTATTGTTTGCCTTTATTGCATCATTTCAAATATCAAAAAACTATTATACCTGATAATTACTCTCTTATCACTTCTTTGTTTTCTTTTTAGTCGTCGGCTTCTTATAGAACTGTGCCGCGTAATCAAAATATGCCCGCAACTGATATTGGTTGTTCAATCCCTTTACTGCATCGGTTCGCTGCCGGATGAATTTCTCCAGTTTCTCCATATATTCTTCCTTCGTAATGGAACCTTCTGCCACATAAGAAAGACCTTTTTCCCAGCTTGCCGTCAGCTCCGGATTCAATAACGACTGAATGGAAAATGCTACCACATCATGGATCATTTCTCCCATTAGCGTTGGGGTAATGATCTGCGTCTTCTTATTCAGATCTAAATACTTATTATTAACTAACTTCTTGATGATCTCCGCTCTCGTAGCCGATGTTCCGATTCCACTTCCTTTGATATGTGCTCGCAGTTCCTCATCTTCGATCAACTGTCCCGCATTTTCCATTGCAAGGATCAGAGTACCAGAACTATATCGCTTCGGTGGAGAAGTCTCGCCCTCTTTGATATCAAAGCCATTCACGGATAACTGTATCCCTTTCTTAAGCTGCATAGCTGCCTCTACCATCTCTTTGGAATACTTTCCCTCTTCATCCTCTTTGTCCTTCTGCTTGCCGAAGGAATAATTCGTAATTGGCAGATATCCCGGATCTACCAATACCTTGAAATTTGCAAACAGCTTCTCGCCTCCACGATCTAGCGTAAGACCTAACTTCTGATATACTGCAGGTGGATAGAATATACTTAAAAATCTCCGCACGATCACCTCGTAAACCTTCTTCGCTGTGTCATGCAGACCACCAAAGGCATTCAGTCCCTGACCGGTCGGAATGATCGCATAATGGTCTGTAATCTGCTTATCATTGACATACCTTGTCTTGGCAATTCCTTTATAACTGCCACTATCTAATATATGCTGTGCGAATTCCTTCATTGCCGGAATATTACGAAGTCCTGAGATATTCTTATATATCTCCTTACTGACCGCTGTCGACAAGACTCTGGCATCCGTTCTCGGATAAGTCACCATCTTCTTCTCATAAAGTTCCTGTACAACCTGCAAGGTCTGATCCGGACTGATCTTGAACAGTCTGGAACAGTCATTTTGCAGCTCCGCAAGGTTATACAGTAACGGAGCATTCTTATTCTCTTTCTTCTTTTCTACTTTATCAATTGTGACATGCATATCCGCACTCAACTGCTCAATCAGTGCCTTGGCATCCTTCTCTTCCTTGAAACCGTTCTCTTTATAAAGCAGTGGTGAATTATAACATCTGCTGCCCTCGACCGCTTTCCACTCGGCCTCAAAAGTTCCATCTGCTAATGCAATGTTACCAATCACCCGGTAAAATGGTGTCTTTACAAACTGCCGGATCTCCCGCTCTCTCCGAACGATCATTCCAAGTACACATGTCATCACACGTCCCACAGAGATTACACAGCGATCTTTATTCAGATATGTCTTCACCGGATAACTGTATTTGAGAGTCAGGATACGCGAGAAGTTAATTCCCATCAGATAATCTTCTTTCGCCCGAAGATATGCGGAATCTGACAGATTATCATACTCATGCATATCCTTCGCTTCCCGGATTCCACGAAGAATCTCTTCCTCCGTCTGGGAATCAATCCATACCCGCTTCTTCTGTTTCGTATCCGGCACCTGTGCCATCTGGTCGACCAGCCGATAGATATACTCTCCTTCCCGTCCGGAGTCCGTACAGATATAGATACAGCCTACATCCTCCCGATTCAATAACCCTTTTACAATATCAAACTGCTTTGACACCCCTTCAATGACTTCATACTTGAATTCCTCCGGCAGAAATGGCAACGTCTCTACACTCCACTTCTTCAGTGCTGGATCATATACTTCCGGGTAGCTCATCGTTACCAGATGACCCACACACCAGGTCACAACCGAATCTTCCGACTCAATATACCCATTCTTACTGCCGCCATTTATCTTCAGTGCCTTGGCAAATTCCCTCGCCACACTTGGTTTCTCTGCTATGTATAAATTCTTCAAATAACTTACCTTACCTTTTCTATATTCCACATATGCACATTATTTTTATTGTACCTTGAATATAGAATTTTGTAAATAGCTTACCAAACGACCTGCTGCTGAAACAAATACCACTATCTTCCCTTTCTATCTTACAGCTTTATTCCATTCCACTCCCGATTCATCCGTCCATGTGCCTTTCCCATCATAAATATAGACCGCATTGATACGATCCATGTAACGACCATCCGCCAGTAAATAGACCGTTGTCTCATCACCTTTTTGATTGACTATTTCCTCAACGTCTGGCCAGTGATCTTTATTGGTGAATTCATCCGTTGATGAATCTGAATCCTCCATGGATTGCTCCTTTGGAAGTTGCACTACCTCTACCATTGCCTCAATTGTTTCAACCGGAGCGTCACTCCATGGATATGCTGCATCATCACAGCCTGCCTGTTCAAGCAACTCTTTTGCGTCAGGGCCAAGTAATTTCTGATATGCATCATACACGGATGCAAGTTTATTCGAAAATTCTACCTGCTCAGTGTTTCCTTTATCGGAGAGCCACGAAATGGTTTCTTTCTTAATCTCATCTGTTGTCATGCTGGTTCCAACTCCCCAGTTGAGCAAATGAGCTGCAACTTTAATAGAATTCATTCCATTCCCTGCGGTTTCCGTGTGAATATCTGTATTGATTTCATCTAATACACCTCTGAATTCTTCATATGATGAACTCCCGGTCTGTAACTCATTTTGTTCCTCTGTCTGTTTCGTATTATCTTCTTTTGTATCTTTTGTTGTTGTCTGTTCACTACTATATTCGTTCACAATAACCTGCTCTGTACTGTTTCCGGTATTCATCATCGTCCCGGTTTCCTGCTTCCCACATGCACACAATGAACATACCATAATTGCTGAAATTAATAAAAATAATTTATTCTCCATATCTTTTTTACTCCTCATAATATCTGTATCATTCTTGCAATCTCCATAACTGCAATCTTCAACATCACTCCACCGGACATCACATAAAACCATATCTCACGCATATGCTGTGACTTTGCTATTGGTGTTGCTATTGCTGCTATAATTATGATTGTTGCCCCGACACATCCAATGATGTTCGGAACACTAACAAGTGAAAATATACCGGGGTTACAGCTTCCATCTATCGTATACTGAATTGTTTTATCCAGTCCGTCTCTTGCCGCTGCAAAGCAGCATATAACAAGACCATATACCAAGACAAAAAGACTTCTTCTGCCCCAGAAATTTATGTTGATTCTGTTGCTGATTGAATATCCTATAAATCCTACTAATGATAAAATCATAAGAGTAGTGACTGTTGTTACTGTATTTCCAAAATAAAGTTTCATTCTTATCTTACCTCCATAAATAAACAACGCAGCGTAAAATTGTTATATTACAATCTGCACTGCGTCTTAGCGTCTGGCTTCCCTTACTATAAATTTTTCTACATCTATTAAACTTTCTTCTTTACACTTTGGACAAAACAAAGGAAAATGATGAAATCCTTTTATAAAATAACACGTTTTCTCCAAATACCGCTCAAATAAAATCCAAATGAAATTATTGCCCCAACAATTGTTGCCAACGGTATGGCTGCTGCTATTCCATTTACACCATGTCCTCTCACGAACGCTAGAAAATATGCTAATGGAATACGCACGAAAAACGCTGATGTCATATTGGCAACCAGTGTAATCCATCCATTTCCGGTTGCAGTTAACACAGTACTAAATGACATGATAAATGGCAATCCGACATATTCAAATGAAAAGGCAAAAATATATGGCAGACCATAGACCAGAACATCTGCTTTTACACCAAACAGATAAAATATCTGCTCTGGGAAAATGTGCATCAATGCAAAAACAATCACTGATACACCAAGGCAAAGCACCAGACAACAATACATAGTCTTTTCTGATCGTTTTACATCTCCCTTACCCATGTTCTGGGCGATCATTGCTGCCGCAGCAGAACTAAATGCTGCTTGTGGCAAAATTGCAAATCCATTAAAGTTATTAACAATTCCCGCAGCCGCTGATGCAGCTACACCTCCTGCCCTATTGATAAATGTTGTCAGAATCAAGAATGAAAAATTGGTTCCTACCATCTGAATACTAAGTGGAAGACCGGTACGAAGCAACGCATCAAATTCTTCTTTTACAAAATGAAACGATGAAGGTCTAAAATCAAACATGAAATCATGCTTTTTCAAATATAGGATGCAAAACATCATCGAACAGCCTTGTGCAAATATAGTTGCGAACGCTGCGCTCCCAGCTCCCATGTGAAATCCGGCTACTAAAACCATATCCAGCGTAATGTTGATCGCACAGGCAATTATAACAAAGATCATCGGATCAACCAGACTATATAAAGACTGAATCAAATTGCTAATAAAAAATGGCACAGCAAACTTCACAAGCTTCTTCCATATATTTCCTTTTGTAAGATCGTGTTCAAATGTACTCATGTCTGTATTCACTCTTTCAACTTGTCTGCATTTCCCATGAATATATAACTAATCGTCTCATGAACCTTACCTCTTTATCCTCCTTTCTTGTATAAACCTGCTTTCAACACGAAAAGCAGGAATGCCAGTGCTGTTGCATATGTTTCCCCTGTTAATGCCAGAAACAGTACTGCTATGATACCAAGCAGCATGGAAAATATAATTATCATCTTGTATATCTTTTCAATTTTTAACTGCGTAACTATAATTTCTGTAACTCCAATTAACATTAATAAAAAGAACAATACCCAATAAACTATCCTGTTAAACGCTGATGTTTCTGTATAGCCGAACAGATTTACGGATGCAATATATTCTTTCATTGATTTTGGATACAGAGGCAGCACAATCAGCAGTAAATAAAACAAATCAATAGCTCTAATCAGAACGCTACACAGATTTTGCATATTGGATTTATTTTCTTTTTCCGCAATTGATAGTAATTTTTCCCCAGACAACAGCTCATCTATTGTCACAGAGAAAAAATCTGAGATTTCCCTTAGCAAATCAATACTTGGATATCCTCTTCCTGATTCCCATTTTGAAATCGCTGTTCTTGAAACAAACAGCACTTCTGCCAGTTCTTCCTGTGTTAAGCCTCTGCTACTTCTTAACTCTTTCAGTTTTTCATTAAATTCCATGGCAGAACCTCCATTCCTTCTCACTCGTAATTACTGATCATCACAAAATAACAAAACCATTGCTTTGTACAAGCAATACAGCCCTGCACTCAGAATCACAGCACCAACGATATCCGTAAACCAATGTACTCCTGCAACCAGTCTTCCAATCACCATAAATGATGAAAATACGATTGACATCACACACACAAATCTTCTGAATCGCAGATTTGTGCTTCTGCGATTCACCTGATCTACCAAAGTCGGCATAACACTTAGTACAAGCAGCGTTGTAGATGATGGATAAGATGCCTCAAGCATCCCATCAATCAAAATTGGTCTATAATTAATCGGAAAGATAACCGCAAAAAACAATAATAAAATATTGCCGCTTATAATACCACTTTCAATAAATAATAAAGATGGGATAATCGATAAATATAAGGACTTTCGTATAGAACCTTCTTTCCCGAATACAATCCAGCCTAAGCAATACAATACAACAAGTATCACTCCTGAAACCAGATAAACCGATTCTCCCTGTTTAAACCAATATCCTCTGCTCATAAAAGGGATTATAAGAAACATACTGATAAAACATCCAAACCGCCCAATCTGTTCAAGAATTTCAACTAATTTATTCTGGTAGCGATTTTCGAATCCATCTTTACATGTTATTGCAAACACAATATTAGGGATCAAAATCACAATAACAAAAATCAATCCCCAGTAATTCAAGTACTTATTCATAATACACTCCTATCCAGCAGAACAAGATACACTTTGCGAATCTCACTCTGATTAACGGTCGTCAAATGCACCGCATAAATGCGTGCATTTTCCCCATCACCCTAACAAAAAGACGCAGGCAAAAAACATTTCGTTTCTGCTCTGTGTCTTAGCGTCTGGCAATGGATTGATAATCCACTATATGCTCCTTTACATTGATAATAAAATTCTCTTTACATTTGGGACAAAACAGCGGAAAATGTTTTAATTCCGTATCAACCAATATCTGTGTCCGTGTCTTTGCTTTGCATACCGGACATAGTATCCATTTATCCGTTACTACTGCTTTCATCTGACCTGTCACCTCCTGATAAATCCCATAAGTGCTATCCTTCACTCCTAGACCTTTTAAATATATCAAACCTGTATTGTAAAGCATACGATACATATTTTCTTTTGGAGCTGCTTGCCATATTATAACCTCTAACACTATAAATCAGTTTATTATAAACTTGTTTATAGTATATCACATTATACATATATGTCAATTACAAGTATATAATTTTCACTTTCTAAAACTTCATCCGATACAGTTCCACTCCCAACACCGCATTATACCCAGTTGCAGCAAATACACTGAATCTTTCAACAATACCAAAATAATCTTTCGGAACAATATTCATTCCCATTGCCCCCACCATCATCATTCCAAGTGCAATTGCTGCAAAAATGCCATAGGTCCGACAGCTTTTATCCTTTGCTCCGGCAATAATAATTATTATCAAAGAGACTATAGACAATAAAACAACTATCACTGTCGAGAGAATATGCATCTTATCCTGAAATGTACCGGCATATCCACTGTCACTTAAAGGAAACATGCCAAACCCAACTGCTGATACCCACTCCATAATGGTAAACAGATAAATTCCAGCCCTCAAGAGTTTCGTTTTCTTACCCTGAATACCTACGCATACCATCATTGCACACACCAAAGTACATACATTATACAGACTGCTGAGCTGGTTCCATAACTGAAGCGATGGTGCATTCGATGCACTAAGATCACTTACAGCCTGCGCCATCCAATCATAACCCGGATATGCAATCGGTGAAAATACAACCGCTGCTGTATATGACAAAAAAGCTACGATTCCAAGTAATCCGCAATAATTCAATAAACTCTTTTTCACTCTCATACTGCATTCTCCTTACAAAACCACTTCAGATAATCGTCCAAAAGATTCATATCTGTTTCATAGCTGCACTGACCATTGTTCTGATCCAGTTCATAATCCATCAGTCCATGTATTGTCATAGCAAAACTCACTGCGCTCATATCCGGATTTGTAAAATGAAGTATTTTATGTACTTCCATCGCATAGAACAGCTGCTTCGTTGCAATGATCATCTTATCCGTCTCTTCTGCGACAATTTTTGCTGCCATAGGATTCAAACTTCTTTCAGAATAGATAACCTTGTAGAAATTCAACATATTTTCCTGAAGATTCATCTGAATATATCCCTGCACTACAGTCTGCAGCACTTCATATGCGGTCTTCCCCTCAAAAAAGGTACTGTAGTCTATTGGTTTGATATTCGCTGTTTCCTTTGCCTGCCTTCTGAGATACTCATACATAGCCTCAACAATTTCTTCCTTTGAAGCAAAATGTTTATATAACGAAGGCTTCTTGATTCCGATTTTATCAGCAATCATACTCATTGAGACATTTGCAAGCCCTTTTCTTGCTGCAAGTTCAAGTGTTACCAGAACAATCTCTTCTTTTCTGTTCATAGACATGTAAATCCTGCCTCCTACAGTCATTCATTACCCGTCGATAGTTTATCAGCTACCATTCGTTAGCTTAAAATTACCACTTATTCATTATTATGTCAAGCACAATATTATTTTCACTTGCTCATCCAACTTCCAAATGATATGTACATTTAATGTCCCTCCGTCTTGTAAAGAATCTCCATCCAAGATATATTACCGTGATTACGTACCAGTAATTTCTTTCAGAGAAAGGAGCCGACATGTTATAATGCCGACTCCTCTTATAATTTACATATTCACTATATATTTATTACAGCTATGCAACAACTGCTTACATCAGCTTACGGAACATCTCTTCAAACTGTTCTAAGCTTGCCGGTCTAGGATTGCCCGGTGCACATGCATCCGCAGCAGCAGATTCGCACAGGAATGGAAGATCCTCTTCTTTCAACTTCTCTAACTTTGTAGGAATTCCAACATCAATAGATAACTGTTGTACTGCATCAATAGCTGCCTGTCTGTATGTAGCCTGATCCATACCTGTCGTATCAATTCCAAATGCTTCTGCAATGGATCTATACTTCTCACCTGTATACTCTTTGTTGAACTCCATTACGATCGGAAGCATCATCGCACAGGCTACACCATGTGGTGTGTCATATACTGCACCAAGTGTATGTGCCATGGAATGTGCAATTCCAAGTCCTACATTAGAATATGCCATTGCTGTTACATACTGTGCAAGTGCCATGCCCTCACGTCCGTCCGGATCATTCTCTACTGCTTTTCTCAAGTTCGCTGCAATCAGTTTGATTGCCTCTAAATCCAGACAATCAGACAATTCCCATGCACCCGCAGTTGTATAACCTTCAATCGCATGTGTCAGAGCATCCATACCTGTCGACGCAGTCAATCCCTTTGGCATTGATGCCATCATGTCCGGATCGACAACTGCCACATCTGGGATATCATTCGGATCAACACAAACAAATTTACGTTTCTTCTCTACGTCCGTAATTACATAATTGATCGTTGACTCTGCACCAGTACCGCCAGTTGTAGGTACTGCGATCGTAAATACAGTTCTCTTCTTCGTCGGTGCAACACCCTCTAACGAACGTACATCTGCAAATTCAGGATTATTAATAATAATACCGATTGCTTTTCCTGTATCCATAGAAGAACCACCGCCGATAGTAATCATAAAATCAGCACCGGCTGTCTTATATGCATCTACACCATGCAACACATTCTCAATCGTCGGATTAGGCTTGATATCAGAATATAATTCATATTCTATGCCATTTTCCTTCAGCAAGTCGGTAACCTTCGCTGTCACTCCAAACTTCACCAGATCCGGATCTGACGCTACAAATGCTTTCTTAAATCCCTTTGACTTCACAATTCCCGGAATCTCTTTAATTGCTCCGTGCCCATGATAAGAAATTCCATTCAATACAAAACGATTCACTGCCATAATTATGTCTCCTTTCATATCTACCTTTCGTAACTGCACTGCACATCAAACGCAAAAGTATATGTACAAATTGCATAACGAATTATTTTATTGTGCAAAATATTATAACACATTCCACAAAATATAGCAATTCTAAGAAAAGAGAAAATCCTCAAATATTTCACAACCACCAATATTCATTTTACCGTGGCATTTCAACTATATATATGATATTATGGTCTCACATTGTAAATAATAATTTTCGAAATAAACATATAATAATCAACGAATGAAAGGCTTGGTGTATATTATGGCATATGATGATTATATTAAAGCACAGAAAATGGGACTCAAAGCATTCAAAGCTGCTACCTCCCACGGACAATATCCATATCTTCCCGTATTAGATGAGATCTTATCTCATGCAGATATTGAATGTGAAGTTGCTTTGGGGGTTATGAATATTCCTTTGAATCAGGTAGTCGGAACCAGTACCTTTGGCAGAACGCAGGCATTTGCCTCAAACTTCATGCCGCTATTAGATTATGGCAGCGAGTTCTCCGTAAAATGGTCCTCTTTAGTAGACGCCCAGATTGAAGAAGGAATTCATGATGCGATCAAAGTATATGAATATATGAACAAATACTATGTGGTGGAAGGCAACAAACGTGTGAGTGTATTAAAATACTTCAACTCTCCAACCATTGCAGCAGATGTTACCCGTAAGGTTCCTAAGAGAAGTGATGATCCTGACATTCAGATCTATTATGAATTCATGGCATTCTTCAAATTAACAAAGATCAACTACCTGCAGTTTTCCAAGTTAGGCAGTTATCCGAAGCTATTGACCTTAGTCGGTAAGAATGATACCGATATATGGACGGACGATGAATGTATGGATTTCTCCTCCTTCCACACTGCATTTTACAAAGCATTTAAGGAAAAAGGCGGTAACAAATTAGAGAATATTACCTGCGGTGATGCCCTGCTCTTCTACCTTACCTTATACCCATATGAAGAAGCAAAAGACATGTTAAGCTCTGAGATCAAAGTGAATCTGGATAAGATCTGGCCAGAGATCTTGTTACAGGGCGAAGACGACACTGTCGAATTGTTAATGAATCCAACAGAAGAAACCAAGATCATGACTTCTGTGTTAAGCAAGATCTCTACCAAAAAGAAAAAGGTTGCATTTGTCTACGACAAGGACCCTTCCGTCTCTGATTGGATCTACGGTCACGAGTTAGGAAGACTTCACTTAGAAGAGGCCTTAGGCGAGATCATCGAGACACACGCATATGTCACCAATGGGGTCAACGATAATGCGGAAAATATCCTCGAAGAGATCTGCAATGATGGCTGTGATATTATCTTCACCGTTACACCACAGCTTATCAAGGCATGTCTGAAAGTTGCCGTCGCACATCCTGAAGTGAAGATTTTAAACTGTGCTCTCAATTCATCACACACTGCAGTCCGAACCTATTATACCCGAATGTACGAAGCAAAATTCCTGACCGGAATGATCGCCGGTGCCATGTGTACCAATGACAAGATCGGTTATGTAGCTGATTACCCAATCTATGGCATTGCCGCTAACATCAATGCTTTTGCGTTAGGTGCCAAGATGGTCAATCCACGTGCCACCGTATATCTTGCCTGGTCTACCATGAAAGACTTTGATATGACAGAATATTTCAAAGAACGCGGCATTACCTATATCTCCGCTCAGGATATGATCACACCGCAAAGTGATAACCGACAGTTCGGATTATTTGTAGAAAAAAATGATACAAAGAAAAATCTTGCCATGAGTATATACCACTGGGGTGCCTTCTATGAAGAACTTATTAACAGTATTATGCGAGGTTCCTGGAAGGTCGAAGATACCGGCGACAGCAAGGCTTTGAACTACTGGTGGGGCTTATCTGCCGGCGTTATTGATGTTATATGCTCGAATAATCTTCCAATCGGCATAACCAAACTAATTCACTTAATGAAGCATAATATCTCTTCCGGCATGTTCCATCCATTTGTCGGACCGATCACGGACCAGGAAGGAAACATACGCTGCGAAGAAAATGATCTTCTTTCTCCAGAAGCAATCATGACTATGGACTGGCTTGTACCAAATGTAGTAGGTACGATTCCTACAATTGATGAATTGGTAGAAGAAGCCAAACCGGTCGTGGAATTACGAGGACTTGATACAACAACAGAGAAAGGAGGAACGTCTTTGCTATGAATATACTTGTACTTGCAGATGAAGAATCCAAGTACCTATGGGACTATTTTGAAAAAAGTAAGTTAGATGGTATTGATTTGATTATTTCCTGTGGCGACCTGAAACCACAATATTTATCCTTTTTGGCAACCTTTGCCAAAGTTCCAATTCTATATGTACACGGTAATCATGATGCCGTCTATGATGAGACACCTCCAGATGGTTGTATCTGTATTGACGATGATCTCTACGTATACAAAGGAATCCGTATCCTTGGACTCGGTGGCTCTAGATGCTATAATTTCGGAACCTACCAATACACAGAAAAGGAAATGCGTTCCCGCATCTTTAAACTGCGTCGTAAATTACGAAAATACGGTGGATTTGACATATTAGTCACCCATGCTCCCGCCTTTGAGTTAAATGACGGCGAAGATCTTCCACATAGAGGTTTTGAAGCCTTTCGCGACCTGTTAGACAAATACAGACCAAAATATTTCCTGCATGGTCACGTACATCTTACATATAACTGGCAGCAAAAACGGGAATGTACCTATAATGATACCACAACGGTTATTAATGCCTATGAGCGCTACCTCTTCGAATACAAATAACATACACCCTTGCACAGCGTAAGGAGGACACTGAAAAAGTAGATAGTACCGCCTATATTTGATATAATATATATATCAAATATAGGCGGTGTTTTTTATGATTGAACAACAGCAAAAATTAGTACTAAGTCCGTACATAGAAATATACGAGTTGATAATTCCAAAAGATAATCTTCTTCGTAAAATAAAAGAATTAGTAGATTTTGGGTTTATCTATGATGAATTGATTGACAAATATTGTATCGACAATGGCCGAAATGCTATTTCGCCTATAAGAATGTTCAAATATCTTCTCTTAAAAGCTATTTATAATCTGTCAGATGCTGATTTGGTTGAACGTTCCAAATATGACATGTCTTTTAAATATTTTTTGGATATGGCACCAGAAGATGATGTAATAAATCCAAGTTCATTGACTAAGTTTCGCAAGCTGCGCTTAAAGGATATGGATCTTTTAGACATGCTGATCGCCAAAACAGTTGAGATAGCAATAGACAAAAGAATTATAAAATCCAAATCTATCATTGTAGATGCTACTCATACAAAATCAAGATATAACCAAAAAACGCCAAGACAAGTTCTTCAGGAACGATCTAAGAAACTGCGACAAGCCGTCTATCAAATTGATAAAACAATGAAAGATATTTTTCCTAATAAAAACACTGAAAACTCTTTAGAAAAAGAATTAGAATATTGCAGACAACTGATTTCAGTTATAAAAGAAAATGAAGAAGTATGTAGTTATCCTAAAGTAACAGAAAAGTTACATTTATTAGAAGAGTCTGTCGATGATGATACGGAACATTTGAACACGTCTAAAGATAGAGATGCAAAAATTGGACACAAGACAGCAGATACCTCTTTCTTTGGATACAAAACGCATATAGCGATGACAGAAGAACGGATAATTACAGCAGCTACAATAACCAGCGGTGAAAAAACAGATGGTAAAGAATTACCGAAACTTGTACAAAAGAGCAAAAGTGCCGGAATGCAAATTGATACGGTCATTGGTGACAAGGCTTATTCTGACAAGAAAAATATTGACGCAGCAAAAGAAGGTGGTTATGAATTAATTGCAAAATTGTGTACCAATGTTACTCAGGGAAAACGAAAGAAAGAAGATCAGTTTGAATATAATAAAGATGCTGGAATGTACCAATGTAAGGCAGGTCATTTAGCTGTACATAAATATACAGAAAAGAGATCAACGGAAAAACCAAATAGAAATCCACGGACAATTTATTCATTTGATATTAAAAAATGCAAAACTTGTCCATATCAAGAAGGTTGTTACAAAAAAGGAGCAAAAAGAAAAACCTATACGGAAACAATAATTTGTGATTCACATAGTGAACAAGCTAAATTTCAAGAAACTGAGTATTTTAAAGGAAAAATGAAAGAACGATATAAAATAGAAGCCAAGAACGGTGAACTAAAACAACGACATGGTTATGACATAGCGTCATCATCAGGTCTTGCTGCTATGGAAATGCAAGGGGCAATGACTATTTTTGCAGTAAATCTTAAAAGAATTGTTAAACTGATTAACGAAAAATAATAGAAAATATCTCATATCAAGTGAGATAAATGTTAAAAAATCCACCAGAATAAAAATAAACACTGGTGGATTTTCTGTTTGATATAAAATCTTACTCAAAAGCTATCTTTTTCAGTGCCCTCCTTACGCTGTGTAAGGGTGTAAATACTCCTGTAGTGCGGGAATGGAATGTCGTCCATCCTGTAGTCCAAGATCATAAACCTCCTGCAGTTTATCTGCATCTTTCTCAATCCGCCTGATTCCAATTGGAGAAGATGGACGGATTACAAATACTTTGCCTTGTTTTTCCAGCCAACGGAGATGTGCTACACTGGCGTTATAGGATTCATATCGATGTTCTAATGTCTGGCGGAATTCCGGATACTTATGGTAGCGTAATTCTGCCGGCAGCTTGGAAGAAGGCTTCTTCCGATAGCTAAAGTCACGTGTTAAAACAACGATGATACGGTCATATCCTAACTCCATCATTTTCTCATAAGGGATACTGTCAGAAATTCCACCATCTAAATATGGAATACCATCTAAATAAACCGGTTTTGATACTAATGGCATTGATGCTGATGCACGAAGCACCTCCATCTGTTCGAACACACTGTGAATCTGTATATACTCCGGTTTGCCAGTCTGCATATTCGTTACCACCGCATAAAACGGTATCCCCGAATTCTTAAACGTCTCATCGTCAAACACATCCAATTCATATGGAACAGTATAATAAGCGAAATCAGTGTTCACAATATTACCCGTAGTAAGCAGCGAATGCATTCCCATATAACGTTTATCACCATTAAACTTCTTATTATACCGGATGGAACGCCCTCTCTGTTTCGACAGATAATTCACACCAAATAAGACACCGGCAGACACACCAATGACACCATCTACCTGAATCCCTTCATCTAACATGATATCTAATACTCCTGCCGTGTACATACCACGCATGGCTCCGCCTTCTAATACTAAACCTACTCTCATTTTAACACCACCAAATATACAAAATATGCTACATACGCCAACAGCATTAATACTCCACCTACTCTGCCAAGCTTACGATCCCGGAATACGCAAAGCCATAACAAGATTCCCGCCGCTAAACTGATCAGACAATCAACCATAAAACCAGCTTGAAATACAACCGGTGTGATCAATGCTGTAGTTCCAACAACAAATAAAATATTTAAAATATTACTTCCTACAATATTACCAATTGCAATATCTGCTTTACCTTTTCTCGCTGCTGACACAGAAGTTACCAATTCCGGCAAAGAAGTTCCCAATGCCACAATCGTAAGTCCAATAAACCTCTGACTAAGTCCCGCTGCCTTTGCAATCTTTGTTGCCGCATCTACTGTTACATCACTTCCCCAAACAACTAAAATCAATCCGGCTATGACAAATAATATTAACATCCAAACCGGACGCTTCTGTATCTCTTCTGACTCCTCCTTGTTATTCTTTGCCATAATAAAAAGATATGACAAATAGATAAGAAATGCAATCCATAAAATTACACCTTCCCAGAAAGTAATATGTCCACTGGTATATCCGAAAAAGGCTAATAACACGGTAATAACCAGCATAAATGGAATCTCATATTGCACGGTTGATTTCTGTACGGAAACTGCAACGATCACAGAAGTAATTCCCAATATAATTAACACATTCAATATATTACTTCCTACAATATTACCAATTGTAATATCTGCATTTCCTTTGAGTGCGGCCGTAATACTAACTGCAGCCTCCGGAGCGCTCGTCCCCATTGCCACGATGGTAAGTCCGATCACAAGCTGTGGAATCCCAAACTTATCAGCGATTCCCGCTGCCCCATCCACAAACCAGTCAGCCCCTTTCACCAACATTACAAAGCCAACCGCTAATAATACCAATTGCAACACTAATTCCATAAATTAGAATCCTCCTTTTGATAGATAAGAAATATATGTTCCTGAAATATGTTTCTTAGAACATAACGTAAAAACGAGACTATTATTGCACACAAAAAGTACAATAATAGTCTCGTTCTTATCTCAGTATGCATCCCGGCTTATTCAGCGTGATGACGTTATGCATAACACTCCAATGGAATGTGAACTACTCCCTAATATTTGTTCTAGCCTATCACAAATTTGTCTTTTCGTCAATTCCATTCTGATAAAAATATAATAATAAACATCATTTATGCAACTATGCATTAAGAAAAATGAATCTCGGCAATGAACTGATCCTCTTCACACCGTAATAATAAATGATATCCACTCTCTTCCACGATATGTTTCACAATGGCAAGTCCCATTCCACTTCCCTTTTTCCCATTCCGGCTATTATCTCCCTTCACAAAAGGTTTCACAAGTTCCTCGACGGAAACATCTAACCTTCCTGCCATTATATTGGATATGCACATAGAATACTCTGTCAACTGCACCTGTATTACGGTTTCCTCTTTTGCATATTTGATCGCATTACTAAGCAGATTTTCCATTACCTGCTTCATACCTTCTACATCTGCCTTAATAACTGCTTCCCCTTCGATCTGCATCTGTAGTCTGGCTTCATCTAATAGTCCCTTGTATTTTTCCATACATCTTTTGGTAACTGTATACATCGATACTTCGTCTTTCACCAGAATACGATGTGTCGTTTCAACTCTTGCAAGTTCTAATATATTACCAACCATCTCATTCATATACTGTGCATTTTCTAAAATAGCCTTACAATAATACTCCGTCTTTTCTATATGTACCTTATTCACCAGATTCTCAGCATATCCGGATATTGCAGTAAGCGGTGTTTTCAGATCATGTGCCATAGCATTTGTCGTTTCCCGTCGATACACATCCATATCATACTGACTCTTCCGCACCATATAGGTATAATATGCGGATGCCAGAGAACTTAACACCACAACCACCAACAGCAAACCATATACCAACGCAATCCATTTACCATAATCCGAAAACATACTATAATGTGCTGCTATAACAATCTTCGCTTGTATTGCACCACCTATATTTCTTGATTGAGTCATAATATAATCTGTACCGCCTAATATCTTACTAGACAATTGTGTATCATCATCCCACAATCCTTCCCCAATCCGAATCTTCTCCCCAGACCAGATATCCCGTTCCGTATAATTCCGCAACAACTGATCTGCAACTGCATCCTGTTCATCCCCACTAAAACGCAATGGTCCCAACAAATGATATCCTTCTTCTTCCACCATAATGTGATCATATCCCGATGTATCTTTTGGCGTAAAATCATATTCCCTTACAACCGTATAATTCTCCTCTCCATTTTCGTTCCACTTACGAAGCTCTACTTTGCCCGGAATATATGTTCCACCCTTAATATATATATCCTCTATATAGATTTCTGACTGATATCCCTGAAATCCTTTTTTCTTTCCAAAACGATCCGAACTCAAATCTAATGACTGATCATACTCTGTAAATACAGGTCTTAATATTTCATTCGGACATTCATAAATGCGGCTTTTCTCTTCACTGTCATTTCGCCCTAATACAATATAACTCATTTCTTCTTTCTGTGCATATGCCTGCTGCCGGTCACCACGATACAACTGTATGGCGCATCCACCGTTAGCTTCTGGAGAGCCACCCATCTGCACATCCATGATCCAATGAATCGCTGTTCTCCATAACTCCTGCATTTGCCCTGCTCTCAAATTATCCATGGCATATATATCATTGTGCCAGTTCTCAATCTGATTGACAATCACATTGCACTTCATCTCATAATCTTTTGCGACATAATTTCGGTAGAAATGAACTGCAATCCCCGTTCCTAACAATCCAAGTATGATAGCACAACCTGACAGGATAAACATTCTCTCCCGCCATATCCGAAAAAAACTTGGTTGCATTACCTTGCGTTTTCCTCTCTTCATTCTATTCACTCCTCTATCTTATAGCCTTTTGTGATCACTGTCTTAATCTGGCCTCCTGTCTGCCCTAATGCCTTTCTGAGCTTCTTCACATGATTATCCACCACTCTCTCATTTCCATCATAATCATATCCCCAGATCCGAAGTAATAATGTATCCCGTTCCACGACCAGATTCTTATGTTCCATCAGATATTTCAAAATCATATATTCCTTCGGTGGTAATTCCACATTCTCTCCATTTGCCGTCACCTCGAAGCTAGCCGGATTCAATGTAATATTGCCACAGGTCAGCATCAAACTTCCTACCATACCTTTTGCTCTCTTGATCATAGCCTTTACTTTTGCATACAGCTCTGCTAAAGAAAATGGTTTTACAATATAATCGTCGCACCCTAGATCATATCCATACAATATATCCTCTTCTCTTCCTCTCGCAGTCAGGAATATAATTGGACAGATACTGTTTCTCCGTATCATCCGGCACAACGAAAAACCATCCATTCCCGGCAACATGATATCTAACAATACGAGATCATACTCCCTCTCATATATGTAGTCCATTCCCTCCTCGCCATCTTTGGCCATATCCAATATGAATTTCTCGTCTTTTTTTGCAGAAAAATAATCGCCTATAATCTCCCGGATCTGAGCGTCGTCCTCCACTAACAATATATGATATTCCATGTATTTCCTCCTTTCTGACCTCATTGTACACAAACTATATATCTTTTCTATATCCTTATAATAACCCGACCCATAATTTTTGTCTTATATGAAAACTTCCTAATTAAAGTAAAAAAATCCCCTCTACACAATCTACATCGCATAAAAGGGGATTCACTTACTATATAAGATTCTATTTTTCCTGAAATGGCTCGTTTAACATATCACAGCCAGGCAATACAAAACGCCCATTCTCTATAATTGCTACTTCGGTGCCGTCTTCATGTACACTGACGATCTTGAATATCTCATCATAAGGAATGGTAATATCTGTATGACAGTTAAAATATGCTGCATTCATATCCGTGTCCCGAAGCAGAGAACACTCATTATCCTTGGCAACAATCTCCTTACCATCTGGATTATATAACCGCACTTCCTCACTGTGACTATAGCACGTATCCCCCACCGCAAAATGCGGTCCCATCTTCTCCACGATCAAAATCGGCAATTTGTAGACAATATCATATGCATTCGCCATCACATATGCTGTCGTATTCGTCCCAATCGCAAATTCACCAATTGGCAGAGTCTCACGGTTAAATAGGACATTTTCCTTAATATATGCCTTATTCTCCTCCTCTGTCTCAAAATTGTCACATGTATAATTTGTAATCTTTCCATCCTCAAAGATTAACATAATATTCTTGTAATTCAGATCATTCAAATATACCTCAGAAACATTCAAAACACCATGCGTTCCTGTTAATTTTGGTGAAGTAAATACCTCTCCTACCGGAATATTCACATCGGCAGTACAGTTCTCAAAATTCGTCTCCTTATCTGGATTCTGTCTTTCATGCATCATAACCGTCATATCTGTTTGGTTATCCCCTGCACCGAGAACCCTCACAGACTCAGCCTTGTCCAATTCATCAATAAGGATCTGCTGTACTTTCTTATAGGCCTCATTGTCTAATGTATTCACTTTCACAATTGCCTGAAAAATCTCCTCAAAATTCTCACCAATCTCTGGTAATGGATATGCAATGATTGTAAAACTATAGTCACTTTGTGGAATATATTCATTCACAATCTGTGAACTTTCAGTTGTCATAGCAACCGAAAGTTTCTGTTGTTTTTCTGAAAAAGTGAGCACCTCTTTCTTATTCTGTGGCTCAAATGGCTTCTCACCAAATACTTCAATCACCGCTGGACCCGCATATTCCTTTGCCAATTGTTTCCGGTTCTCATATGCACTATGCAAAACAGCAATCTTTCGTTCCACAAATGCCTTATCCAGAAATAACATCTCATCCATTCGATGATCGTAATCATATTGCTTATTTGCTGCTGTAGCCGTATATCCCGGACGCAGCGTAAGCCGTCGGTTCACCCGTGCAACCGGCGCACGATAGATAACAGGTGTTAACCCCATCTTTTCAAACTGACCGATTGCCGCCCGTACCATCCGTTCCTGTCCAATCGCATACCGGATATTCACAGTCTTTTTCTTAGACAGATCAATCCCAGCAATCCGAAAACCTTCTTCATAACCATGTGTATACGTATATGCCATTGCATTAATCTCTTCCTGCGGCATACGATTCAGGAATTGTGCTAATTTCCACTCATTATCTGTAATGTATTCCCCGTACCGGAACAGATATCGTAGATCATTCAGATCACTTTTCATTATAATATCCGTCGCAAAGGAAAGCTCTGGATCTAATATCTCCCTGGTACGATAATCCACAGTATGATCCGCATAATCACTCACAAAATAATAGATAGTATCCTGAATCTCTTTCGCTTGTGGCATTCCTTCCTCAAATAAACAAAGAATCTCCACTAATAATTCCAAATGAATCGTCAGGTCGAATAAACGATGCTCCACAATATAGATAATTCCGCCTCGTAATTCTGTGTATAGAAATGAAAGTAATGAACCATACTCCTGTCCTAGCCTGGCAACTGCATACGTTGGATTCGCATAACTTGTTTCATATGCATCCGGTAAAATATCCGCATACAATCCACGATTATATTCCCGAATTGTGTCTACATCCTGCGCCCACAACATTCCGGTCTCAATCTGATACTTCCAATCCAGCAGCAATTCCACAAAATCAGCCATCTTTTTAAAATAATCTAAAAAAGGTTCCTGTATTCTGGTTTCCATTGTAAATGCATCAATCCGCTCACATGCTAGTGCCAACCGTTCTTGTATGCTCTCATTTTCTTTCTGAAACAATTCTTTATATTCCATTCCTGTTCTTTCCTTTCCCATATTATCACTAACTATTGCTACATTACCCATCCAACAACATATAATACAATCGCTAAAAGAACCGGAATCATATTACAGATTCCAGCAATTCTTTTCATTAGCATACCACCATCCTGAGATCTCCATGCAGCAATCGTGAATACAATTCCCGTAATAGCAAGTAGTAATGCACCGATTCCTAACAACCCAACCGCTGCCGGACCTTTCCCATCATACAGATAGGACATGACAACCGCCCCAATAAGACACACAATTGACAAACCAGCTAACACACAGGCAATCACTGCATCCACACTGACATTCTTCACACTATAAGCACTTTCTTTCAGCATTTCGCTCACTCCTTCTATTAATCAGTAAAAGGATATAATATACCCAAAAACCCAACAAACCGCCAAGCGTGTTCAATATCAGATCATCCACATCAAACACACCCACTCTGGCAACTAATTGTAATAATTCAACACTCAGACTAAATAAAAAGGTATATCCCACCGCCTGATACCATCTTGTCTTTTGATTCACAACCCACCGGATCAATGCACCAAACGGCATAAATGCAACTACATTACCAGCCAGATTAATTACAGAATAGTAAGCTCCGATCGTCTGCCAGTATACAGCAAACCGCTTAATCTCCTGAAATGGAATTAAATTATACTGCAATGTGCGGTGCCCATCCATTCTTCCAAATCCATCACTCAGTAATAAAAAGTACACCAGCACGATCATATAAATACCAAAACATATTCGACTGATAATTCGAATAATCTTTCTTTTTCTCATACTCTGCCCATCTTTTCTCATTCTCTCTTATCCATAGATTGTACCATAGAAAAAGGGACCGCCGCAATATCCAATGTGACAGTCCCGTACATTCTTTATTTCTCTGTTGTTACTTCGGTTGTTGCTTCTGTCGCTTCTTCTGTAGATATCTCCTGTGTGGTATCTACAGTTTCTACATCTTTGATCGACACCGTATTCGTTACCGACAGTACAACATGATCATCGCCAGCCTGTGCTACATATAGCTCTTCCCCATCCTTAACCTCTTCTAACGGAACCGTCAGAATTCGAGAACCCTGCCAGGTTGTATCCACTGACTTACCATCAATATACACAACTGAATATAAGTTAAATCCATCTCCATATATCCATAACTTATCCCCCTTGATCTCGCAATGATCGACAGATATATCCCGAATTCCCATCTTCATATCTGTTGTCGGGAATGGATTATGTCCATCAAATGCATAATCATTACCGTATAAAGTATCGTATTCTAACATCTCCAACTTATCAAGATATCCTTGCTGGTCATTACTATTCATATAACGGGTATGGAAATTCTGCATCAGACCACCTTTGATTCCCAAACGGTTAAAAATATAGGTACTTGCCTGATAAGCTGTAAAATTCTTATGCTCTACCGGCAGATTCATATTGTCCCACATGATCCATTCTGTCTGATATAATGTAATCCCATCCAAGTCATCTTCTTCTAAGTTCAAACTTGGTAAATGATCACCATACATAAATACTACCGTCGGCTCATCTAAACGTTCTAACTTAGCGATCAGATCTCCAACCATCATATCAGTCTCGCGGCACATATTAATATAATATTCCCAGGCAGCTTCCTTTTCCGTATCTCCCTGATACTTACCGCCAAAATAACAGGTAAGTCCTGTCATAGTATCTGTATGTTTCTTCGGATATCTTCCATGTCCCTGTACGGTAATCGTTGTGATATAATCTCTGCCCTCTGTCTGCATCATACGCTGTATCATGAGGTCATCTAAGATATTATCCTTTGCCCATCCTCGTGGTGTCTTATTCAGACCATACATGTGCTCCATTCCTGTAAAGTTATCAAATCCAAGATTCGCATAATCAATGTATCTGGAATAGAATGTCGCATCATTATTATGAAATCCTGCCGTTGCATAACCCAAACGTTTCAGATCATATGCCATGGAATCACATGTTGTACTACGCATAACCGTCTTAAATGGGTATTCGCCTGCCCCAAAGAACTGTGTACTCATACCAGTCTGTACTTCAAACTCCGTATTGGCTGTACCAGCTCCTACCGCCGGAACAGTAAATAAACCTGTAGAATACTTTTCCTTCAACGCAGTCAAAGTCGGCATTGGATCCTCAGACGGATAGAAGTCTTTCATATATTTGGTATCAAAAATAGATTCCAACTGAATAATAATAATATTCGGATTTTCTTTTGTTGCTTTCTCATTCGTATAATACGTAACGGTTCCTGCATCACTACGCTCCGTTGTCACGGTAGTATTTGCTTCCGTTGTTGATTCTGTAGACACATTCTGCTCTGTACTACTCTCTGTTGTCTCAGTACTACTTTCGGAATCTTCCTGTGTATCCGCTTCCGTATCATTTTCTGTTGTAGAATGGTCTACCACATCAAGATCCGTACCGGTTACCGTGGTGCTCTCTGTCTGATCTGAGGTCTTTGCTTCCTCAGATGCCTGTTCTGCCTCTTCCTTTGTATCAAAGATCACATCTGACTTATCATACTCTAATGCATCTGTAATTGCCTTCACGGTTGCTTCACTGTAATCTTTTGGCTTACTGATACCAACATCAATAATACTATTCGAAAAACAATAAGCAAATCCATAATCATTATAAGCATATGCCAGATTACCAAAATTGTCCGATACTGTCTGTGTCTCCACCGCTACCTTAGTCAACGTCCATATCATCACAATACTCATACATACATATGCAGATGCCCGGAATGGTCTTCTCTTACTCTTTGACTTCGGTAAACGAATATACAAATATACTAATAATGCCAATAGCAAAATAATACCAATTACACTAAGCACCATCTGCCACTTTGCCATGTATTTATCCAGCATGGTCATAACATTACGGATCATCAACACATCAATTGCGGAGAACGGTGTCGTTCTGAAACATAATACGATCCAATTGGCAAATGCAGAGATTACCCACATGGCACACACAAACACCATTGCAAACACCTTTCTCTTAGCAAACAACACAAGAGACAATGTGACAAAGATAATAAACGCATTATATAAGAACACCAACGGTGACTTACCAATGAATATAAATGCCTTCAAAAACGAATGTCTGCTTAAAACTTCTAAGAAAAAATTCAATACGCATGCCAACAGCAAATAGGAAACAAAAGGAATCTTACATACCCGTATCACAGCCTGCATTCCTTTCGTTGCTGCAAAACGACGAAATGGCTTAGCCACCGTATTTCCTACCTGCTTTGCTTTCTGTTTCAGCACTCCTAATCCATGCTTCATCTTATTCCATATATCTTTCATTTCTCTCTTCTTCCTTACCTTTTTCACAAACAATGCTTTCGGTATCTCTCCGAAAGCACTGTGTTCAAACTATTTCCTATGCTAATATACCATGGTTTTTTAAAAAAGCAAGTCTATTCACATTTTTTTAAGAATTGACTAAGAAACTTTGTACTGACTGTTGTAAAGTTCGGCATAAAATCCACCTTTTTTCAGCAAATTGTCATGACTTCCCTGTTCGATAATGTCTCCATCCTTCATAACCAGAATCACATCCGCCTCTTTGATCGTAGATAACCGGTGTGCCACCACAAAACTGGTTCGTCCTTTCATCAACTTAGCAAACGCATTCTGTACTTTGATCTCCGTACGGGTATCAATCGAAGAAGTTGCTTCATCTAAGATCAGCATCGGTGGAACTTCTAACATAACCCTTGCAATACAAAGCAGCTGTTTCTGTCCCTGTGACAGATTACCTCCATCTTCTCCGATCACAGTATCATATCCATTCGGCATACGCTTGATAAAACTGTGTGCATGACATGCCTTAGCGGCTTCTATAATCTCTTCTCTTGTTGCCTCCGGTTTCCCATACGCAATATTTTCTGCAATCGTTCCTGACTTTAACCAAGTCTCCTGTAACACCATACCATAATTTCCCCGAAGGCTATCTCTGGTAATCTTATAGATACTGGTTCCATTTAACGCAATACTTCCTGCATCTATATCATAAAAGCGCATTAACAGATTGATCAAAGTTGACTTTCCACATCCTGTTGGACCGACAATTGCAACTCTCTGTCCTTTCTTCACCTTCAGATTCAGATCTTTAATAAGCGGCTTTTCTTTATCATAAGCAAATGCTACATGCTCTAAAGTAATATTGCTGTCCTCTTCTGCCTCTTGTCTGGTGAGTACTTTACAATCGTCCGCATCCGGCTGTTCTATCGGTTCATCCAGCAATTCAAATACTCTCGCTGCACATGCAATCGCATTCTGCACCTCTGTTACTACACCCGAAATCTCATTAAACGGCTTTGTATACTGGTTGGCATAACTTAAGAAGCACGAAAGCTGACCGACTGTAATTCCACCGTTCACTGCAACAAATGCACCGACAATACCAACTCCTGCATATACCAGCCCATTGACAAAACGGGTAGAAGGATTCGTAATGGATGAAAAGAAAATAGCACGCAGACTATATCCTGATAATTCCTCGTTGATCGCATCAAATCTTCTCATTGCATCATCTTCATAACCAAATGCCTGCACGATCTTCTGATTTCCGATCATCTCATCTACTAACGCCGTCATGTCTCCGCGACTTTCCGACTGAAGCCGGAACATATGATAGGTCTTCCTTGCAATAAAGCTAGCTACAAACAACGAAACCGGTGTGATCAGCACGACCACGATCGTAATCTTAATATTAACAGAAAGCATAAACAGCAATGTACCTAAGATTGTGATCACTCCTGTAAACAACTGAGTAAATCCCATCAACAAACCTTCTGAAAATTGATCCACATCATTGATCACACGGGATACCACTTCTCCATACTGTCTATTATCAATGTATTTTAATGGGAAATGATTTATGCGTTCAAATACTCCTGTCCGGATATCTTTTACTACCTGATATGTTATCTTATTATTACATAAACTCATCAGCCACTGTGAAACTGCAGTAATTACAATTACAATAGCAAAACGAATCAATAAAGGTTTCAACCCTTCAAAATCTACCTGCCCCTTATCTATAATCAGATCAATCGCATTACCTGTTACAATCGGTGCATATAACGTAGTTACTACCGTAACAAATGCAAAGAACAACGACAACCATACAAAATGCTGATAAGGTTTAATAAAGGAAAGAACTCTCTTTACTGTATTCATCTGACTTTCTTTCGACATCTCACTTTTATTTGCCATTTTCTGTTCCCTCCTTTGCTGCATTATCATCCTGTGAATGTACAATCTCCCGATATACCTCACAAGACTTCATTAACTGCTCATGCGTACCAATACCTGCCATGATACCGTCATCTAATACAATAATCTGATCTGCCTGTTTGATGGTGGATGCTCTCTGTGACACAATAAATACTGTCATTCCCTTGGTTTCTTCCTTAATTGCTTTGCGTAGTCTCGCATCCGTCGCAAAATCAAGTGCAGAAGCTGAATCATCCAGGATCAGAATCTCCGGTTCTTTCACCAATGCTCTGGCAATCGTCAGACGCTGCCGCTGACCACCGGACAGGTTCTTACCACCTTGTAAAATCATCTCATTTAATCCATTCTTCTTACTTGCGATCACATCCGCTCCCTGTGCAATCGCAATCGCCCGGTTCATCTCTTCCTCTGTTGCATCCTCTTTTCCCCATCGCATATTATCTGCAATTGTTCCATTAAATAGAACTGCCTTTTGCGGCACCACTCCGATTCGATCCCGAAGCTGATGGAACGAGTAAGATCTGACATCTACTTTATCCACTAACACCGATCCTTCAGTCACGTCATAAAATCTCGGGATCAGATTCACTAAGGTAGACTTACCACATCCGGTACCTCCGATAATTCCAATCGTCTGCCCCTTCTTTGCCGTGAAATTAATATCTTTCAATGCAGGCTCTTTCGCCCCTGCATATGTAAATGTCACATGATCAAATACAACCTTATCCTCAGATGGAACAAGGTCTACACCGGTTGGATGCTCCACAATCGATGGCTGCATAGCGAAGACTTCTCCAACACGTTTAGAACATGCAGCTGCCTTTGTCAGCAATATGATCAGATTGGCAAGCTTTACCAGTTCCACCAGAATCTGTGACATATAGTTTACAAGGGCAATCACTTCACCCTGACTTAGGTTTCCAACATTTACCTGAAGGCCACCAATCCATATAATCGCAATAATTGCCACATTTACAATAATGTATGTTACCGGATTCATTAATGCAGATATCTTACCAACAAATACCTGCATCTGCATTAAATGATCGCTGCCCTCCTGATAATCTGCTTCCTCATCCTTCTGTCTGCAAAAAGCACGGATCACTCTGCCGCCAACCAGATTCTCTCTTGTCATTAAAAGTACTTTATCAAGCGCCTTTTGTACCTTTTGATACAATGGAATCGTATATAACATAATTCCAAATACAACAATCGACAATAATGGGATTGCAACAACAAACACAAAAGCTGCCTTCACATCTACGGTAAATGCCATGATCATGGCACCCACTACAATAAATGGCGACCGCAAAAAGAGTCGCAGGAACATATTGACACCAGACTGCATCTGGTTAATATCATTTGTCATACGCGTGATCAATGTAGAGGTTCCCGCTGTATCTAACTCCGTATAAGACAACGCATTAATATGTGCAAACAGGTCTTTACGCACGCTTTTTCCAAAACCAACGGATGCCTTCGCTGCAAAATACTGTGCTGTAATCGAACAGGTCAGTCCGATCACACCCAACAGTACCAGCACTGCACCCATACGCAGGATATATGCGTTATCCGCATTCTTAATACCCGTATCAATAATTGCTGCCATAACAAGCGGTACAAACAATTCAAAGCTTGCCTCTAACATCTTAAATATAGGTGCAACAATACTCTCCTTCTTATATTCCTTGAGATAATTCGTAATCTTATACATGTTCTTCCTTCTCTTTCTTTCTCAAATATCGAATGAATCTGCCAACTTCTATCCATGCCTCTTTTGCTTCCGGATAAAGCAACAAACCCATCTGAAACACGTGGAACATCCCTGGATACACATGTTCCTTTACGATGACACCCGCAGCTCTTGCATGTTCTGCAACCGTCTTCGTATCACTTAATAACATCTCATATTCTCCCACCTGCATTAACATCGGGGGAAATCCATGATAATCTCCATTCACCGGCGAAATATATGGTATCTCCGGGTTACTATCCTTATAGTAACCATCCTGATATACGAGACTGTCTCTCATACCTCCAAATATCGGGTCAATATCAAAATTCTCCTGATAGGACTCTCCGCTTTTCGTCAGATCCGTCCAGGCTGACATTGTAATAATTCCCGCCGGAAGCGGCATATTATGATCCCGCAAATACAAACAAAGTGCCAGTGCCAGACCCCCACCGGCAGAATCGCCGGCTACAATGATCTTTTCTTTGTCATATCCCTGTCCTATCATCCACTGATATGCGGTCAGTGCATCCTCTAAAGCTGCCGGATATGGATGTTCCGGTGCAACCCGGTAATCTACACTTAACACGTCATATCCTTTACTTAGTTCATTATAAAGTCCCGCCATATCACGATATGTGTTATGCAGCTTTCCGTAATACCCTCCACCATGTAGCTGTAAAATAATTCCTGTTTCGGAGCGGTTTGCTTCCGCTTCTTCCGGACTTTCTTTCCGACTTAACAACTCCATCGTAAACCATTCCATATCCATCTGCTGCAATTGTAAATGCTCTGGACACTCCCACATCTTCTCTCTCTGTGATAATCTTGCCCGTAATTGTCCAGCCTGATTCTTCCCGCCTGGTAGTGGTAAATGATTCGCTACCTTCACCATCTTCCGTGCAGTTCTTCCGCGTATACTGATTCTATCTTCCATACATCTCTCCTATTCTTGATCATACGTGAAATCTGCGCTTTAACTCCCTTGTAATCTCCCTGTCTCCAAAGATGATCGTACCAAGAAGATACACCCCTGTTACCGCTGTACATGTAACAGGAAGCACTACATTTGCTATCTTACCTGAAAAATATAAACTAATGATTGCAACACTACAGATTGCAATTAACAGCAACAACAATGTATAGCTATACCAGTGCTGTCTGTTCAACATCATTAAAAAGAATACAATCGCATCCCCGAATAAAATCACCCCGGGGATTGCCCATTTTAAGGACCATCCGGTCATTCCTGTAAAATAGTCAATTCCCAATAAAAGCGTCATTGTGAGAATCAACTGCAACCCAACCTTTGCCGCATATCCCGCATCATGATTGATCCAGTATATCATTGACAGATATGTGTAGATCATAGCGATTCCGCTAATACCAGACCACCAGAAATGCGGTGTTGCAATACGATTGATGATGATAAGCCCAATCTCTGCTAAGATAAACAGAAATAAGATCAGACGCATCACAAAATGAAGTCTCTTCGTTCTTTTTCTCACATCTGGATACGGAGCCCCATGACTAATAACCGGACTTAACATCTCTTCTTCCGTCAATTCATCCAAGACACTATGGCAGAGCGGACATACATCCGTGTCATCATATATAATTACATTACAATTCCTACATATATTCATTCTTCACTCACCTGCTTATGCATAATATGCCCCATTACTCTCTACTGCAACAGACACCCCGTCCTTTGCAATAGTCTGAAAGAAGCGTTTCTGAATCGAAAGATCTGTTAATATCGAACTAAATGTAAACGTCAATATCCCATTGTAAGAACAGATTCCGCCTTTCATATGCTGCCCCTTAGACATGGAAAGTGTGACATAGAAATGCTCCACAAACTTCCGATATGGTTCTTTCAATTCAATATTACCGATATTGGTCACTGTCGCAGATGTTGCCTTTGCAGAGGCTCCATACACCTGCTTCATTACAAAATTCTTGATCACAAGCGGTACTGCCCGCAGAATCCAGTTCTTCTCATTTGACACATTATAAGACATAATATTATTAAGATTTTCTGGTGTAATCTGCTCTTTCAGATTCTGTGCTACGATCTCTAATACCTCGGAAAATGTGTAGCTCTCCTTCTCCGGCTGAAATGTGGCAAATACCATGGCAAAGAAATTCTTCATCGTATGAGAATCATAATATGGCCGAAGGTTCACCGGAACACAACAACGAAACGGTACTTTCGATGGTTGTTCCCGCATATATTCTTTGTATGCTGCATACACAAATGTTCCCACCAGATACTGATTGATCGTCACTCCGTATTTCTTGCTGGCACGTTTCAACTCATCAACCGGAAGATATCCGTGTACAACACCCATCTCCCCCTTTGGAAGTCTCTCTCCATTCAGGGTAAACGCCTTCTCAGACTTGTATACCTTGCTATGCCCTTTCTTAAAGTTCTTCACATAGCTGTCCTCTTTGTCTAAGAATACCCCGGATGAAATCTTATCCTTCTCACCTTTCAATTCCTCTGGATACCGTAACCGCAGATATTGATATACCAGTTCTTTCAGAAACGTAATTCCCCCTGCTCCATCCGTCAGAGCATGAAATACCTCTAAGTTAATCCGGCACTTATAATAGGTTACCCGAAACATATAATGATTATTGCGGCTCTTGTCAATATACGCACCCGGATGAGAATACTCTTCCCGCACGATCGGAGCCGGTCTGGTATTCTCTTCAAAATAATACCAGAATATTCCCATTCGGAGTCTCATTCGAAATACGAGAAATTGTGGCAATATCCGGTTCAATGCCTCCTGCAACAGCACACGGTCAATCTCTTCTGTCAAAGTTACCGAGATACGGTACACATTGGTCATATCCTCCGTTGCAATCACCGGAAACAGATTGGCTGTATTATCTAATTTATCCCATGCAAGCTGTTCCCTTCTTCTCGTCAGCCTGCTATCCTTCTTGTCTTCCTTCTTCATTCCAAATCATTCCTTATTATAAAACTAGCCCATTTACTAAATGCTAATTATACTACATTTCAAGCATTTGGTAAACAGGCTAGCCTTGTCTGATCCAATATTCTATTTGTTATTGATCTTAGACCGTTTTCTAAGTGTTGGATCTAATATCTTCTTACGAATACGGATATGTTCCGGTGTGATCTCTAACAGTTCATCCGTATCAATGAACTCTAATGCCTGCTCTAGGCTTAATACTCTTGGAGGTGTCAGCTTCAATGCATCATCTGCACCGGAAGAACGGGTATTCGTCAAATGCTTTGCTTTACAGACATTGATCTCAATATCCTCTGCCTTACCGGTCTGACCAATAACCATACCAGCATATACTTCCTCACCAGGTCCAATAAACAAAGTTCCACGATCCTGTGCATTATATAAACCATACGTAATAGAAGTACCTGATTCAAATGCGATCAGGGAACCCTGATTACGATACATCATATCTCCCTTATATGGACCATATCCATTAAAGATCGTATTAATAATACCTGTTCCCTTAGTCGATGTCATGAAATCTCCCCGGAAACCAATCAAACCACGGGCTGGAATATTAAACTCTAACCGAACGGTTCCATCGTGAGCCGGTGTCATCGCCTGTAATTCGCCCTTCCGCTCATTTAACATGCTGATGATCGTACCGGAGAACTCTTCTGGAACATCAATATATGCAATCTCCATCGGCTCTAACTTCTTGCCGTTCTCATCGGTGTGGTAGATTACCTCAGCTTTACTAACCGCAAACTCATATCCTTCCCGGCGCATATTCTCAATCAATACAGATAAATGTAACTCACCACGTCCAGATACTTTGTAAGTATCGGTATCATCGGTCTCTTCCACCCGTAAAGACACATCCGTATTCAACTCACGGAATAATCTGTCTCTCAAATGTCTGGATGTAACGAACTTTCCTTCCTTACCAGCAAGCGGAGAATTATTGACAATGAAATTCATAGAGATTGTTGGCTCTGATATCTTCTGGAATGGAATTGGCTGTGGGTTATCTACCGAACAGAGCGTATCGCCAATATGCAGATCTGCAATACCCGAAATCGCAACAATCGATCCAATGCCAGCTTCATTTACCTCTACCTTATCAAGACCTTCAAACTCATACAACTTACCAATCTTAACTTTCTTGCACTTGTCCGCATCATGCGCATTGACTAATAACACTTCCTGATTCAACTTCAAAGTACCATTATCTACTTTACCAACACCAATTCGTCCAACATATTCATTATAGTCGATCGTAGAGATCAGAATCTGTGTATCCGCATCCGGATCGCCCTCTGGTGCAGGGATATAATCAATGATTGTCTCAAACAATGGTGCCATATCCACAGCTTCATCTGCCATATTTCTCTTAGCAACACCATCCTTTGCAGATGCATATACAAACGGACAATCTAACTGCTCATCCGTTGCTTCCAAATCAAGCAAAAGCTCTAATACTTCTTCCTCTACTTCCTCTACACGTGCCTCTGGACGGTCAATCTTATTCACACATACGATTACATGCAGATTCAATTCTAATGCTTTCTTCAATACAAACTTGGTCTGCGGCATTGCTCCTTCAAAAGCATCTACCACAAGAATAACTCCATTCACCATCTTAAGAACTCGTTCTACTTCACCACCAAAATCCGCATGGCCCGGAGTATCAATAATATTAATCTTTGTTCCTTTGTAATGAACTGCTGTATTCTTGGAAAGAATCGTAATTCCTCTTTCTCTCTCAATATCATTAGAATCCATAACACGTTCTGCTACTTCCTGATTCTCACGGAATACACCGCTTTGTTTCAGAAGTTCATCTACCAATGTTGTTTTACCATGATCAACATGGGCAATAATCGCAACGTTACGGATATCATCTCTTTTGATCTTCATCGTTTCCTCCTAAGCACATTCGTGCTTTTCATCTACAATCATTATTTTCACACACGATTTCAAGTGTAGCACAAAGAAACAATGCTTTCAAGAAATTTTCCATAAAAAATAAGCGAAAAAACGCCGATATTTCCTAGCGTTTCTTCGCTTTTCTTGTTAAAAATCACATGTATTTATGTATATTTGCGTCGGATTCGCCAATAACACCACATTGGGCGTAATCCACGATCATTTCTTCTTCGGTGTACTCTTCTTGACCGTGCTTTGCTTGGGTAACGTCTTCGCTGCCGGCTTCTTCTCCGCATAATCATAACGGAATACAACAACTGATAATGGTGGAAGATGCATCGTGATCGACTGTTCTCTTCCGTTCCATGGCTCATTCTCCGCTTTCAATGGCTTCGGATTCATGCGTCCTTTACCGCCAAACTCCTCTGCGTCTGAATTCAATATCTCGGTATACTTGCCCTGACAAGGAACGCCTACAATAAATCCATCCCGATCAACCGGTGTAAAGTTACATACAAACAACAATTGATCCTTCGCCGTAGATCCCCGACGAATAAATGACACAATACTGCTTTGAGGATCATCACAACTGATCCACTCAAATCCCATCTGATCCTGATCGTTGTAATAGAATGCATCATATGTGTTATATAAATGATTCAGTGCTTTCACATAATTCTGAATACCCTTATGACTTGCTGCATCCTCACCATCTAACAGATACCAGTCCAGACTTCTTGCCTCACTCCATTCCCGAAGCTGCGCAAATTCCTGACCCATGAATAATAACTTCTTACCAGGATGTCCATACATAAAACCATAAGCGGTTCGCAGATTTGCAAACTTGTCATCATGCAATCCCGGCATCTTATTGATCATTGAACACTTCAGATGTACCACTTCATCATGTGAGATTACGAGAATAAAATTCTCTGAATATGCATACATCAAGCTGAATGTTAATCGGTTATGATTGAACTGTCTGAAATATGGATCTAACTTCATATACTCTAAGAAATCATTCATCCAACCCATATTCCACTTGAACAAGAATCCTAATCCGTCCATAGAAACCGGTGCGGTAACCCCTGCCCAGGAAGTAGATTCTTCTGCAATTACAAAAACACCCGGCTCTAACTCCTCAATTGTCTTGTTAAGTTTCATCAACATCTTGATTGCGTCATAATTCTCATTACCACCATCTTCATTCGGCAGCCAGTTACCATTCTGCTTACCATAATCAAGATATAACATAGAAGCTACCGCATCCACACGAAGTGCATCAATATGATATTCCTTTGCCCAGAATACCGCATTGGCAATCAGGAAGTTCGATACCTCATTCCGTCCAAAATCAAAAATATAAGTTCCCCAATCTGGATGTTCTCCCCTTCGGGAATCCGGATGTTCAAATAATGGCATTCCATCAAATTTGCCAAGTCCATGTGCATCTCTTGGGAAATGAGCAGGAACCCAGTCAAGGATTACACTGATTCCATTCTTATGCATATAATCCACAAAATACATAAAATCTTCTGGATCACCGTATCGTCTTGTTGGTGCATAGTAATTCGTCACCTGATATCCCCAGGAACCATCAAATGGATACTCTGCAATTCCCATCAGCTCAATATGCGTATACCCCATATCTTTCACATAATCTGCAACCATTGGTGCTAATTCCCGATAAGAGAAGAATCCATTCTCGTCATCTTCAACTTTCTTCTTCCATGAACCTAAGTGCATCTCATAGATATTCATCGGCTTACGCATTGCGTCATTTCTTGTAACTGTCTTACGTTTCTCCATCCATGCAGAATCTTTCCAACGATACTTCGTAATGTCCTTGACCACATTGGCATTATCCGGGCGGAACTGTGCACAGTTACCAAATGGATCTGCTTTATAGATCTCTTCTCCAAACCGAGTCAATATATTAAACTTATAGATGGCATCCTCTCCTACATCCGGGATAAACAATTCGTAAATTCCGGAAGATCCGGTCAAATGCATCGGATGTAACGCACCATCCCACATATTAAAGTCGCCAACAACAGATACTCTTCTCGCATGAGGTGCCCATACGGCAAAATAGGTACCTGACACTCCATCTAACTTCATTGGGTGCGCACCTAACTTCTTATAGATCTCCCAATGATTACCTTCTGAGAATAAGTATATATCCAGAGATCCAATCTGACTTTCAAAACTATACGGATCTGCAGAAATAACAGTAGAACCATCCTGATAATTCGTCACCAGACGATACTTTGAACCAACAAACTTCTTCTTCGGAAGGTATAATGCATAGAACCCGTTGTCATCCACCTTCTCCATCTCGTATTCCGTCTTGCCTGTTGGTGCAATCACCTTACAACTAACTGAATGTGGCTTATATGCAGTAATCATCTGACCTTCTCCATAATCATGATTACCTAACAGATGTTTCGGTGCATTACACTTTCCTTCCATCAACTCATCATACAGAATCCAGTTAATCCATTGTTCAATCTTAACGTTCATAAAAACCTCCCTTAAATCGCATCTTCTCTACGAAATATCATACCACTTTTACCCTCTTCTGTAAATGAATATTCCCACGTTTTTAGACAAATGTCTATCTTTTTTCCTTGTGTCACAGGGTGCTTTATACTATAATTAGAGTAACAGTTTATACCAATTTTACTGGAGGGTTACATATGGCAGAACAGAAAAAAGGAAAAACCGGGATTTTCATCATCGAATTAAGCGATTCCTACCCTATTTTGGAATGTGATAAACAATTTCTTACTATGATGCACTACGATATTCAGGATATTAAGAATCAGCGGCAACATCTATGCGATATCGTTTTTCCTGAAGATTACGAGGATTTCATTTCCTCTTTGAATACCCAGTTACGACGTTCTAACTTCACAAGTGACCGGGTACGTTTTGAGAAACGCAACGGAAGGGTGGTTCAGGTACTCTTGAACGGACAGATCTTTACCCTAAAGGATGGCCGAGAAGTGTTGCAATGCAGCTGCACGGACATCTCTTCCCTCGAGACGGCCGCCTTAGTAAGTGAACGTGCCCTGTCTGATCTTGAAGTCTTCTCCCAATCTGTGCGTTGCGGTCTTAGTAAGCATATCTGTGACAACTCCCTGACCTTAATCTGGGCAAATGATTATTATTTCAATCTGTTCGGCTATACCCGGGAGGAATATGAAGAGAATTTTGGAGAAAGCCTGATTCCTCTTATTGCCCAGGAAGATCTTCCTCTTGTTGTCAACAGCATCACAACCCTATTAGAAGATCACGAGATTGATATTACTTTCCGTATCCGTCATAAAACCCGTAATTTCTGCTGGGTGAATCTGGTAGCTGCATGCTTAGAACAATCGGATAGCGATGACTTTCCTATTGCCAACTTTGTATTAAATGATGTAACAAGCTTGAAATATGCGGAGATGAAAGCTGAATTAGAAGCAAAGAAATACGAGATCATCTCCGACATTTCAGAAGAGATTCCCTATGAATACGAGATTGACACAGATACCTTAACCTACGCTAAGAAATACGAAACGCTCTTTGGCCGCAAAAGCATCTACCGTCATCCGGTACGCAAGTTCATAGATGCCGGTTATGTTTCAGAAGATACTGCTAAGAGCTTTACCGATATCTTTGAAGCTGCCAGAAGAGGTGATATCGTTCACAATGCTGAATATAAGTTAAAGAATCGTTCCGGTAATTTTGAATGGCATTATTCCAATTATACACTAATCCGGGACGAACATGGAGAACCTCTTCGCGCAGTCGGTATTCTTCGTAATATTGATGCTCAAAAGAAAGAACAGGAATCCCTTTTAAAACGTGCACAGACCGATGCCATGACCGGACTGCTTAACAAAGCAACAACCGAAAACTATGTCCGCAAGCACCTGAAAGATCTCCAATCCGGTGTATATGGTGTTGTTCTCTTAGTGGATATTGATGATTTCAAAAACATCAACGATACTTACGGACATTTAACCGGAGATGAAGTGATCATTGAGATTGCACATGCTCTGATGCGTTATACATTTAACGATGGATTTGTAGGACGAATCGGTGGCGATGAATTTCTCGTTTACCTTCCAAATGTATTAGATACTACACTTGCGTGCGAGAAGGCAGAGAAATACGCAAGTGAACTCCGCCGAAAATATCCAGGAGATGACAGCAATCCCAAAGTAACATTAAGCATTGGTATTGCAGCAACTGATGTACCAATTCCATATAGCGACTTAATGGATCATGCAGACCAGGCTTTATATCAGGCCAAGGTCAACGGAAAAAACGGGCACGTCCTGTATAATGATACACTTGAACGCACCCGGTATTATAACGCACGCAGACAGAATCAGACCAACTACGATCCAGTTATTGTCAGTAACGTATTAACCATATTAAATGAAAATAGCGACGCTTCCGCCGCTATTCAAAAAGCAATTAATTATATGGGCGATACACTGAACATTGACCGAATCGCCATCTGGGAATATCAGGATGACCGCAATTTTGTGAACAAAACTTTCGAATGGCAGTCTGCCAGCTATCCATATGCGGACGGCAATACAGAGAACCTCTCTTCTATCCAGTGGGAAGAAGTAGATACCCTAAGTATTACAGGAACCTATCACACCGCTAACACCAGTTCCATCCGTCTTAACAACTTCGGAAAAGGTGCTTTTCACGGTGTCAATGAATTCATTCAGAGTAAATTCACTTATGGAGGTTCTACGATTGGTTATATTGGATTCTTCAATTACTCCGAAGATGATGTCTGGACTAATGAAATGATCGAGACCTGCAATCTATTTACCAAGGCCCTACATGCATACATCCAGCTCAAATACTTAGAAACCCGGCTCTAGGCTGTCTGCTGGAACTGTGAATTATAGAGATCTGCATAGAAACCACCTTTTTCCATAAGGGTATCATGATTTCCCTGCTCAATAATATCTCCATCTTTCATAACCAGAATCAGATCTGCATCCCGAATCGTTGACAGACGGTGTGCAATAACAAAACTGGTGCGTCCCTTCATGAGGTTATCCATAGCTTTCTGAATACGCACTTCCGTTCTGGTATCAACAGAAGAGGTTGCTTCATCTAAGATCAATAGTTTCTTATTTGCAAGAATCGCTCTTGCAATGGTCAGCAACTGTTTCTGTCCTTGCGAAACATTCGTTGCTTCTTCATTTAATTCCATATCATATCCACCCGGTAAGGTCTGAATAAAATGATGTGCATGTGCTGCTTTTGCAGCTTCGATCACTTCTTCATCGGTAGCATCCAGCCGTCCATACCGGATATTTTCCATAATTGTGCCCTTAAAAAGCCATGTGTCTTGCAGCACCATTCCAAATGCATTTCGTACTTCTTCCTTATCAAAATCTTTGACATTAATTCCGTCTAAATAGATATCACCGGAATTCAGATCATAGAATCGCATAAGCAGTTTTACCAATGTCGTCTTACCTGCACCTGTCGGTCCTACAATTGCAATCTTCTGTCCCTTAGACACTTCCGCTGAGAAGTCTTTCAAAATGATCTTATCCGGATAATATCCAAAGCATACATGTTCAAACTTCACATCACCTTCAATCGTTTCCATTTTCTTGTCGGTATGATGTTTCGCAAGCAGATTTTCCTCTTCCTCGCCTAAGAAAGTAAATACCCGCTCGGCTGCCGCCATCGTTGACTGCAACATATTAGATACCTGCGCAACCTGCTGAATCGGCTGGGTAAACTGTTTTACATACTGAATAAAGGACTGGATATCACCAACCTCAATCGTTCCTTTAATAGAAAGGTATCCGCCTACAATAACCACGCCAACATAGCCAAGATTACCAACGAATGTCATAATCGGCTGTGCTAATCCTGAGATAAACTGCGACTTCCATGCAGAAGTATATAACTTTCCATTCATCTCATCAAACTCTTCTAACACCTGATCTTCTCTTGTGAACAATTTTACGACATTATGCCCACCAAAATTCTCCTCAATCTGTCCATTTACATCACCAAGATAATTCTGCTGTGCCACAAAATATTTCTGGGAATTCTTCACGATCAACATAATACCAAGCGCAGAAATCGGAAGAAGTAATAATGCGATCAATGTCATAAGTGGGGATATACTCAACATCATAATCAAGATTCCGATCAGTGTCGCACTCGATGAGATCAACTGTGTCACGGATTGATTCAAGCCTTGTGTCAATGTATCCACATCATTCGTAATTCTGGATAACACATCACCAAAGCTATGTTTATCATAATAATTCATAGGAAGCCGGTTAATCTTTTCAGAGATCTCTTTTCGCATCTGAAATGCAATTCTCTGTACTACTTGTGTCATAATGAGACCCTGTGCATATCCAAACAACATAGACGTCAGATATAATCCCAACATGATCAAAATAATATGTGCAATCTTATCAAAATCAATACCCACACCACCTTGAATCTTGCTGATCAGGCCATTAAATATCTCGGTAGTCGCTTTACCTAATACCTTCGGTCCTACAATATTAAACACCGTAGAGCCAATTGTAAATAACGCAACTAATATGATTGCGATATGATACTTCGATACATATGCAATAAATTTTTTAAGTGTTCCCTTGAAATCTTTCGCCTTTTCTACCGGGGCTCCCATGCCGCGCCCATGCATACCACGTCTTCTAGGCATTGATGTCTTATTATCTGCCATGTTTAGCACCCCTTTCCTTCCAGATCTTTCTGTGTTAACTGTGACTGTGCAATCTGTCGATATACTTCATTATTTGCCAATAGTTCTTCATGTGTTCCACGACCTACAATCTGACCATCTTCCAATACCAGAATCTGGTCTGCATGCATGATCGTGCTGATCCGTTGTGCCACAATAATCACTGTTGCATCTTTGACCTGTGTATTCAATGCACTTCTAAGGGCCGCATCCGTCTTATAATCCAGTGCAGAGAAACTGTCATCAAACACATAAATCTTCGGATGCTTGGCAATTGCCCTGGCAATCGCAAGGCGCTGTTTCTGTCCGCCAGAAACATTGTTACCGCCCTGTGCAACTTCAGAATCATATCGTTTCTCTTTTTCATCAATAAACTCTGTTGCCTGTGCAATTGCCGCTGCCTGTTCTACTTCAGCATCCGTTGCACTTCCATTTCCAAAACGGATGTTAGATGCAATTGTTCCAGAGAAAAGAACTCCTTTCTGCGGCACAAATCCAATCATCTTACGAAGATCTTTCATCTTCATATCCCGGATATCCATACCATCAATCGCAATCTTACCCTCTGATACATCAAATAATCTCGGAATCAGATTCACCAACGTAGACTTACCGCAACCGGTACTTCCAATAATTGCTGTTGTCTGTCCCGCTTTGGCTGTAAAATCAATATCCGTTAACGCATATTCTTTCGCATTCGGATAACCAAATGATACATGATCGAATACGATCTCACCCTTACCCTGTGGAGCTTCTTTCGCATCTTCCTTATCTAAAATCAAAGTCTCAGACTGCAACACTTCATCGATACGATCCGCTGCAACGGTTGCTCTTGGCAACATAATAGACACCATAGAAATCATCAGGAAACTCATGATAATATACATCGCATATGTTAAGAATGCGATCATCTCACCAACCTGAATATCTCCTGCATCAATCTTGCCCGCACCAACCCATACAATCAATACACTCACACCATTCATAATGAACATCATCGTTGGCATCATAAGTGCCATCGTTCCGGATGTAAACATCTGTGTCTTCATCAGATTGCGGCTTGCATCCTCGAATCGTTTCTCTTCGTATTTCTCTCTGCCAAATGCACGAATAACGGAAAGTCCTGTTAATATCTCACGTGATACCAGATTCAAACGATCCACTAATTTCTGCATAATCTTAAACTTCGGCATAGCAACGACCATCAATACTACGATCAATAACATAACAGCAGCTACTGCTACTACGATCACCCATGCCATAGAAGTTGTAGAATGTAACACCTTCACAACCGCACCAATTCCCATGATCGGTGCAAATGCTACCATTCGGAACAAAATGGTCAACACCATCTGAATCTGCTGTACATCATTCGTACAACGCGTAATTAACGAAGATGTCGAAAACTGATTCATCTCCGCATTTGAAAAGCCCATTACCTTAGAAAACACCTTTCCCCGGACGTCCCTTGCAGTATAGGCGGCAAGCCTTGCAGAAAGGAAACCGACAATTATACTAACTATCATCGCCAAAACCGCAATTTCTAACATGCGTACACCCATCTGTTTCAGATAATTCATCTGGTATGTGTCCATATCAATGCCAAGTTTCTCATATTCCGCAGTTGCAAACTGTACTCCCATTGCCTCTGACATATAATCTGGATAATCCTTCAACTTGTCTTTGATGCCTTCTGTCATAGACTGACGTTGTTCTTCCGGCATTGTTTCAAGAACGCTCATAATATCGACATTCTGTGTATCCATTCCCATCGCTTTCAACATCTGCTCCTGCATTTGTTTTGCCTCGGCACTATCTGCCGTAAACAAATACACGACCATTTCTGCATCCAACATAGAATCCTCTAAGTTGGTTCGCTCATCTTCTTTTAATGAATTAAGATCAGCCACATATTTTTCTTTCTTGTGCTTATAATACTGATCTACTGTATTCTTCTGAACATCCGTCAGAAACATACCCAGATTATGATACGTCTCCTCTGACATCTCTTCTGGAATCGGATATTCCACACCCTTATTCTGAATACCAACATCCACAATATCAGATGTATAATCCGGTAACGTCAATTCACAAAATACCTGTACCACAAGCAATAACAATATGAATATCATGACATACCATAACTTCTTTGCAAATTTTAAAACTTTAAACACGTACTTATCTCCTTTCTGTCATTCCTGTTCTGTCTCCCGGGATTCCAATTCTTCCATGATATCAAACATTCGATTTGAAAGTGTAATCATTTGAAGCATATCTTCTTCTCCCATACGCTCAACAACTTTCTTCATCCACGCATGCTTGCGTTCTTTTTCTTGTTTACATATCATTTTTCCCTGTTCTGTTAAAGTAATATACACATTTCTGCGATCCGTTTCTGAGTTTCTCCTTGTGACCAATCCTTTCTTTTCTAATATACTGATCTTCTTTGATACCGCTGACATCGTCATATGACTAACATCAGCGATTCTCCGCATGGTAATTCCCTCTGGATGCTTTTCTGTCATTACCACAATTCCCATCAACATATAATATTCCACATTCGCCATATTGCCCTGTTTCTGGAAACGCAATCTGCATTGGTGTACCCGATGCAATAAATGAAACAATTCTGAAATTACTTGATCCATGTGTCTATCTACATTCCTTTCCGATTCTCCCATTTTTCTAAGGTTCTCAATAGTTTCCTTAGGCAAGCATTTATTATATATCTTTCTTCTCATATGTCAACCTTTTTGTATCACAAAAATCATGAACATTTCGTGAAAACAAAAAGAAGCAGGAACTATAACACAAATTATAATTCCTGCTTCTAATATTCATCTGATTGCAAATCAGCTATTGGGCGGTCACCTCAAAATTATGGATTAACTGCCGTATCATCGGATACAATTCCTTTTTCAACTCTGGCAATTCCACCGGCTGTTTATACAAGATAACATTATGCGCTGTGGAATTAACCAATTCTACGATCATAAACATCAACATTTCCGGATTCCGGAATGTATGCTTGGAATCTTCAAATAACTGTCTGACAAATAGTACCGCCGTCTCACCTGACTCCATCGGCATATTCTCCAAGGCATGTGTAAATATGCCCCAACTAAGATTTTTGGAAATGAATTTCAACAAAGTCTTATTGTCATCCAATTGATTCAATATATGATCGACCATGAAGATGATCTGCTCCTCAAAGTCCTTCACACCACTTTCCACCAATGCCACTCTTGCCCGGTCAAAGATCTGTGCTGCCTTCTTGCGGATCAGATAATCCCGCACATCATATTTATCCTTGAAATACAGATAAAATGTACCCTTTGCCAACTCTGCTTTTTTCATGATGTCTGCAATGGAGGTTTCATTGATTCCATTTTGGATAAACAGTGAAAATGCAGAATCTACGATTGCATTCTTTTTTCTCTTTTTATTATCCTCAACTTTTCCCATACAAACCTCCTGTTCCTGCAAACATATCCTCATTTATTATTTGTTCTTGATCTCTTCTGTCTGGAAAATGAATTTTACACTACCATTCATATCATCTGAGATACCAGAGAATGTATTATACTCGTCTGCATCCTTTGTGATTGCCTTGAATCGATCCATAACCGTCTTAATCTTACTGTTGTACTCACTCTGCAACTTGCCGGTTCCTTCATCCTTAAACTGATTCATACCATCTAATAAGGTAACAGAACCATCCTGTAACTTGTTAACACCTGTCTTTACTTCTTTCGTTGCGCCGTTTAACTTAGAGGCACCCTTTGACAACTTGGTTGCGCCCTTTGACAATTCTTTTGCAGAAGAAGAAAGTGTCTTCGAATTGCTTGTTAAAGACTTAATTCCTTCTGTTAAAGAAATGCCACTCTTTGATAATGTAGAAGCACCATCTAACAAAGTCTGGTTTGCATTGCTTAACTGCTTTACACCATCATATATAGACTTAATACCACCGGTTACGGAAGTAAGAGCCGGCTTAATCTGATCACTGGATGCGCTGACTAAAGCATTACCGCCTGCGATTAATTTAGCAAAATCCTCATTAGAACTTAAATCTATTGTTGTATTAGAAACTTTATCGGCAACCCCCGCACCAGTTTGTTTTGCTACTTCCTGATCAACACCACTCTGTATCTTTGCTCCTGCTCCAATTGCCTGATACATTGCCTTTGCAAAACCCGCAGCCTGTTGTTCATTTAACCCTAAAGCCGTTGCCGTATCCGAAATCATCTTTGCCACATCAGAATTATTCTGTGCCTGCTGAATCACTGTATCCGTACGATCAACTGCCATCTGATTATTATAGGTATCTATAATCTGTCCTACCTGCTGTGATATTTCTCCCTTCATCATCGTACCTAACTGGGACGGCAACGCATTTACCGTGCTCACATAAGTAGACAAATTATTATGAAATGTATCATACTGTGTCGGAAAATCCTTAGCTCCATTATACAATGTTGTAACACCTTCATCAATCTTTTGCTCTCCTGCTACATACTGGTTTACACCGGCCGTCAACTGATTGGTTCCTGTTACATACTGGCTAGTTCCGTTTGTTAAAGTTGTAACACCATTTGTATACTGTGTTACACCTTGGGATAATTTGCCTGCACCATCGGAAAGATCAGAGGCACCTTTGCTTACTGTATTCACACCATTTGCATAAGTCTTGAAGTTATCCTTTAATGTCGTAAGTCCATCAGAAAGATCAGAAGAACCTGAGATCAACTCATCGGTTGCATCTGCAAGATCATTAACTGCATCCTCAAGATCATTCATATCACTGTCATCATCTAAGTCGATGTCAGAAAATTCACTTGAACTTGCTACCGTATAGATTGAACCCATCTCAAAATCTTTGACCGTTGCTTTGATCGTTACCGTATCTCCTAGCTTTTCGTTCATCTCTTCTTTCATGTCATCTGAAAGATTCAAGCTGTCTGCCAATCCCGGCATACCGTAAGCAACCAGAATCTGATTACTTCCCTCGGATACTAATTTACCCTGGCTCACTGTTACCTCTGAGAATGTATCTACCGGGAGGATAACTGCTGAAGCCATCAAAAATGGTGTATTCATCTCAACTTTCTTTCCATCTACCGTATCTTCAAAGGTAGAATTATTCTCATACTGAATTGTCATGGTAAGTTCACCGCTCTTGCCTGCAAGATCTTCTGCTGTGACATCCTTGCCATCTAACTGATAACTGATCTTTACTCCAACCGGTGGCTTCTCATCCGTTGTACCCTGATAATAGATATCCTCATTATCTGCTTTCCATGTAAGCTTGCCCTCACTGCCTTGCTTGAATGTCTCTTCACCCTTTACATTCTTAATATCTTTTAGGTTTGACACATCTTCCACATCACCGGTTCCCGTTACATTCTTTAACCAGTTGGATACCGTCACCTCTTCTACACTACCGGTTGCATCCTGATTCACATATACCGTCTCTTCTTTTTCTACATTGGTAGCTGCATAAGAAACATTACCTGCTGTTGCTGCAAGGCCAAGCACCATAGCCGCACTCATTGTAATTGCACAAGTCTTTTTTAAATATCTCATAACAATTCCTCCTTCTAATCCTTATCTATCATTTCCTACTGATTCTCTTTTGCATGTTTGCTGATTGGAACATGTCGTAACTGCCATGTCGTTTTACAAATGATTGGATCAAATACCCACAACATTGCAGGTAAGATACAAATTACAACTAATACACTGATTACAGCTCCTCTTGCAAGCAATGTACAGATGGAACCGATCATATCAATACTTGAATATAAGGTAATTCCAAATGTTGCTGCAAAGAAGCAGGAACCACTAATGATAATTGACTTAATGGACGCTTTGTGAGCAATGGATATTGCCTCTTTCTTATCTTTTCCATTCAAACGTTCCTTATGATACCGGCTTGTCATCAGTATCGCATAGTCTACTGTCGCACCAAGCTGAATACTTCCGATTACGATACTTGCCACGAATACCAGCGAAGTATGTGAATAATACGGGAATGACATATTCAGGAATATCGCAAACTCAATAACCGCAACCAGAATTACTGGAAGGGAAATGGACTTAAATGTGATCATAATAATAATGAAGATTGCGATAATGGATAAGTAATTGACATTTTTCAGATCCACATTGGTTACATCCATCAAATCCTTTGTAAGCGGTGCTTCACCAATAACCATTGCACTCTTGTCAACACCCTTTACAATCTTATTAAGTTCATCAATCTGCTTGTTTACCTCATCGGATGCTGTCTTGTAATTTGAACATACAAACATTAATTCGTAGTTATCACTGGAAAGCATCTCTTTCATATCTTTCGGAACCATTGATTCCGGAACACTGGCTCCTAATACGGAATTCATTCCAACAACCCATTTCACGCCGTCTACATCTTCCATATCTTTGATCGCCTGTGTCTTTACTTTGGAATCCAAGTTAGATGGAAGCATTACAATATGCATAACATTCATATTGAACTCGTCTTCCAGCTTCTTATTCGCAACCGTAGACGGAATCGTATCTGGTAAACCTTTGTCTAAGTTATAATATATAGAAACATGATTATTACCGTATGCTGCCGGAACAATACCGATAATGAAGATCAATAATGCGATCCATCTTCCTTTGATTATCACATCAGATGTCTTATGGAAATTCGGCAACAATTCCTTATGAGACCATCTCTCGATCCATTTATCAAACACAAGAATCAAACATGGTAACAAGGTTACACATACGATAACGCCGATTACAACACCCTTTGACATTACAATACCTAAATCCCGGCCTAATGCAAATGTCATAGCACAAAGTGCTGCGAATCCGGCAACCGTTGTCAGAGAACTACCACATACAGAAACAAATGTATTGGATATCGCATGTGCCATCGCACGTTCCTTATCATCCGGGAACCGCAATTTGTTGGCACGATAACTTTCCAAAAGGAAAATGGAATAATCCATTGTAACACCTAACTGTAATACTGCTGTCAATGCGGTTGTAATGTAACTCGTCTCACCTAAGAAGTAATTGCTTCCCAAATTATACAATACCGCAAGACCAATACCACCAAGGAATATAAATGGTGTCAAGAATGAATCCATTGTGATCATTAAGACGATCAATGTAAATACTGCTGCGATTACAACATAGATTGGAATCTCAGAAAGTGCCAAATTCTTAATATCCGTAACCAATGCGGTCATACCCGAAATGAAGCACTTCTCATTGACAATCTTACGAAGTTCTGTAACTGCCTGCATGGAGTTATCTGCCGATGTTGTATCATCAAACAATACAATCAACATTGTGGCATCTCCGTTAAATAACGCCTCCTGAATATCTTTTGGAAGCATCTCCTTCGGAACTGTAATATCCATCAGACTGTCATACCAAATGACATCACTTACATGATCCACTTTCTTAATGTCTTCTTCCAAAGCCGCTACATCTTTCATCTCCATGTCTTCTACGATTACCATGGAGAATGCACCCATTCCAAACTCATCCACCATGATATCCTGTCCGGACACGGTCTCTAATGAATCTGGCAAGTAACTGAGCAAATCATAATTGGTTCTTGTCTTTGCCATTCCAATAACAGATGGAATAATTAATAAAAGACTAAGTATTATGATAAGTGCTTTGTGCTTTGTAATCCACTTACCTACTGCTATCATCTTTATCTCTCCTTTCAAAAATGACCATTGTTCATTTTTCTAAAGGAGAATATACTACAAAACTGACCAACGGTCAACCCTTAGAGATGACATTTTTTCTCATTTCACATTTTCTTCACATTTTTACCCTTGCACAGCGTAAGTTAGGACGGACGCGCGAAACATTAGGTTTCAAATCGGTTGTTTGGATATAACATATCAACGCAGGCACGCTCTCGCTACTCATCACTCGCAGCGGTACTAGGCTCGAAAACACCTCGCAGCGCTGCTCTCTTTCGCACTAGAGTTCATGCCTTGCATT
>CACWQE010000017.1 GCA_902762905.1 uncultured Lachnospiraceae bacterium
GTTTTCGAGCCTAGTACCGCTGCGAGTGATGAGTAGCGAGAGCGTGCCTGCTATGATATGTTATATCCCAAACAACCGATTCATAACCTGAATGTTTCGAGCGTCCTAACTTACGCTGTGCAGGGGGTGATAGCGTTTTCAGGAAAACGTTTCATCTCTGTCAAAAACGCAAGATGATCTATCCAAATCGTGAAAAAATCCCAGAAAATTGAATATTTTTTTCAATTACGTGATAACGTTTTCACTCATGACAGTTTCTTCTTTGCGGGTCATATGGTAAAGTGCAGAACATAGCAGGAACCAAAACGTGGTTCTGGATAAAGGAGGGATGACAGCATGGGTGAGATAAAACAGATCCCCAAGAAGTACATCATTAATGTGGAACATTTGAACAAACAGTTCATCGTAGACAAACAACCAATGGAAGTGTTAAGAGACATAACATTGCAGATTGAAAAGGGCGAGTTTGTCACGATTGTAGGGCACAGTGGTTGTGGTAAGAGTACCTTATTAAAGATCATGTGTGGTCTGGTTGGATATGAGGATGGAACCGTAGAACGAAATGGTCATGCCGTGGTTGGACCGGGACCTCGATGTGGAATGGTATTTCAGGATCACAGGCTGCTGCCTTGGTTAAAGATAAAAGATAACGTAGGATTTGGTTTAGGACATTTATCAAAGGAAGAGAGAGCGGAGCAGGTGCAAAAGCATATTGATATGGTCGGGCTTCATGGATTTGAGAATAGTTATCCGAGCCAGTTATCCGGGGGTATGTCGCAGAGGGCAGCGATTGCAAGAGGTCTTGCAAACAATCCGACCATACTTTTGTTAGATGAACCATTTGGAGCATTGGATGCACTGACAAGAATTCAGATGCAAAAAGAAATCCTGCGGATTCAGAGGGAGCAGGGAACGACAATGGTTATGGTTACACATGATATTGATGAGGCAATCGTACTTGGTAACCGGATTGTTGTAATGAGTGCCCGGCCTGGTGAGATCAAGGAGATCATTTCAGTTAGTGATGCGGCCAGGCGAAGGAATAGTGAGGATTTCAATTATGTAAAGAAAAAGATATATGGATATCTGTTTGAAGATTCAGAGGATGATTACGACGAACAATATCCGATTGAATATCAGATCTGACAGGAGAAAGGAGAGCATATGAATACAGTTATTCGAAAAACAATATTGGCGTTAGTGATACCAATCATCATTGTGATTGTATGGTCGCTGATGACTACATATGGAAATATACCTGCCGGTGTACTGCCAACGATTCCGGCGGTTGGAAAAGCGTTTGTCAGTATGGTAGAGAGTGGTCAGTTACAGGATGATCTGCTTGTCAGTTTAGGAAGGGTGTTGAAGGGCTTTGTTGTATCCGGCATATTGGGAGTTCTGTTGGGTTCTATTATTGGGATGTTCCGAACGGCAAGAGAATTATTTCAGCCAATCGTTACGGTGATCCGGCAAATACCGATCATAGCATGGATTCCACTTATTATATTATGGGCGGGAATCGGAGAAGCGTCTAAGGTAGTAATTATTGTGTTGGCAGCATTTTTCCCGGTACTTGTGAATACCGAAAGCGGAATGGAGCATACACCGGAAGGATATTTGGAAGTGGCAAGACTATATAAGCTAAGTCCGTGGAAGACATTCACGAAAGTGTATCTGCCACATGCTATTCCACAGATTCTGGTGGGACTTAAGCTGGCACTTGGCGTATCCTGGATGGCAGTCGTGGCAGCGGAATTGATCGCTTCCGTAACGGGAATTGGATACCGGTTAAGTTATGCACGAAGTATGATGCAGGCAGATGTGGTGATCGTATGTATGATCGTGGTCGGTCTGGTTGGAATTATAATGGATAAATTAATTGGATGGCTGTTTCATTTTATTACGCCATGGCAGAATAAAGTGGGCAAGTAAAAGAATTTGATGGATATAGAATCCATGAAAAATAAATAAGAAAAGAGGATAAGAAGATGAAAAAAAGTATTACAAAGATTGCAGTAATGGCAGCATTTACAACAATATTAGCATTTGGTGGATTGACAGGCTGCGGCAATTCATCAAAAGATGAAAAGTCCACAGATAATAAGAAAACGGAGACAACGCAGGAAACAGAGGCGGCAAGTACGGATGAGAAAAAGAACCAGGATCTGATTCCGGTGCGGTTAGGGGTTGGAGGACAGGGTAATACCTATTCCATGGAGCTTGCTAATCTGGCATATAAGAATGGATATTTAGAGGATGAGTTGAAGCAGGCGGGATATGAATTACAATTGCAGGCATTTGTACAGACAGGTCCTGAAGTAAATACCGCATTGGCGTCCGGTGATCTGGATGGTGCGATTTATGGCGATTTTCCATTATTTACAAGTAATAGTTCAGGAATTAAGAGTACATTGATCGCTACGGTGAATCAGAAAGTCCAGTACGGAATCCTGACAGTAAAAGATGATATCAAGGAACCAAAAGATCTGGAAGGAAAACGGGTAATCGTAGGACAGGGTACCGTGATACAGTATTTCTGGGAACATTATGTAAAACAGAATGACATTGATGCAGGCAAGGTTGAGATTGTAAATGCTACAGATGCAGCCTCGTTATTACAGACAGGAGAAGCAGACGCTTACGTATCCATTATGACAGCTGCAAAGTACATGGAAAGCCTGGGTCTTGGTAAAGTATTTGATGATGGAAGTGATGTGGAAGGCGGTAGTACTGTAGGTGTTGTAACATTACGAAATGATTTCTTAGAGCAGAATCCACAGGTGGCAGTAGCTATTAATAAGGCTTTGATCAAGGCATATGGAGACGCACAGGCAGATCCGGATAGTTTCTATAATGCATTGGCAACGGAACAGATGACTGCCGAAGTACTGAAGACAGGATATGAAAATGATCCGTCATTGACACAGTTAAATCCTCAGATTACGGATGAGGTTATTACACATTTGAAGGATTTGAATGACTGGTTGGTTGAGAATCAATTAATTGGTTCGCCAGTGGATGTAGATCAGTTATATGATACAACTTATTATGATCAGGCTGAAAAAGAGCTTGGAAAATAGGAGGAAGATGCGATGAGTAGAAAGACAACATTTACAGGCACTGTTGGAAGAACAATGGGGGAGACGCGATATCAATATCATGTTACAGACACCAATCCGAAACAGGCACCGAATGTAGTATATATATTGCTAGATGATATGGGATTTGCACAACTTGGGTGCTATGGTTCTAGTATTCGTACACCAAATATTGATCGCTTGGCAGAGGAAGGACTTCGATATAATAATTTTCATACAACAGCTGTTTGCTCTGCTACAAGAACTTCACTATTAACAGGTGTGAATCATCATACAGCAGGGTGTGCAAGTCTGATCGAGCTTCGGACAGGGGCAGAGAATAACCTGACAGGTAATATCAAACCGGAATATGCTTTTTTGTCTGAAATTCTGAAAGAATATGGATATGCAACATTCTGTACAGGAAAATGGCATTTGTCAGCAGATCAATGCACGGCAGGTCCGGTGGAAGGATGGCCATTACAGAAAGGGTTTGACCGGTATTATGGATTCTTACAGGGTGAAAATGATCAATATCATCCGCATCTGATCCGGGATAATACAGCAGCGCCACAGCCTAAGACAGTAGAGGAAGGGTATCATTTTTCGGAAGATATTGTGGATAATGCGATTGATTATCTATATGAACACCAGATGAATTTTCCACAACAGCCGTTCTTCTTGTACCTTCCATTTGGAGCAATGCATACGCCGCATCATGCACCGAAGGAGTATATTGATTCTTACCGGGGACAATTTGATGCCGGTTGGGATATCGTAAGGCAGCAGTGGTTTGAAAATCAGAAACGGATTGGTATTATTCCGCAGGATGCAGTCCTGACACCAAAGAATGAGTATGTCCGTGACTGGGATGCATGCACGGACAAAGAAAAGGCAGTCTATGCAAGAGAAATGGAGGCATTTGCGGGAATGCTTACCCATACAGATGCACAGATCGGTCGTCTGGTTGACTATTTGGAAGAGAGTAATCAGTTAGATAATACGATTATTGTATTTTTATCGGATAATGGGGCATCCGCAGAAGGCGGCGTGGATGGCAGGTTTAATGCGATGCGCGGTCAGGATGTTACTTCCCGTGGAGAAGGTGAGATTGATTATGCGTATGAGCATTTAGATGAGATTGGAACAGAGCTTGCATTTAATCATTATCCGACCGGCTGGGCGAATTGTGGGAATACACCATTTCAATGGTATAAGATATGGGCGCATGAAGGCGGAATTAAAGATCCACTCATCATTCGATATCCAAAAGCCGTGAAAGACCCTGGGGCAGTCCGGACACAGTACCATCATGTGACGGATCTGACACCAACGATCTTGGATCTGATCGGAGTGGAGAAACCGGAGTATATAAAGGGCGTACATCAGCAGCCATTTACCGGTGTCAGCATGAAATATACATTCGAACATGCGGATGAACCATCGCACAAGTACATTCAGTATTATGAGGTACATGGAAACCGGGGTATCTATAAGGATGGATGGAAAGCGGTTGTGAATCACTGCTTTGTAGAGGATTATGCAAAGGATGAATGGGAATTGTATCATGTGGACGAAGACTATTCGGAAGCCTTTAATGTGGCAAACAAGTATCCGGAAAAACTGCGGGAATTACAGGAAGATTTCATGCATGAAGCAGGCAGATATGGTGTGTTTCCAATGTTACGGTTCTCTATGCATGCCAAACCGGAGAATCTACAGCGGCAGTACGCAGAAAAGATTCCAACTCCGGAGAAACAGATCGTATTTGAACATGTCCGGAAAGCGGTGAATCTGGTGATGGACCGGAGCATCGGGGCAGGAACAGGAAGTAAAGCAGATCATAGCGTGACGGCATGGATTCACAGAGATTCAGTAGAGGAAGAAGGAGTTCTATATAGTGTCGGTGCAAGATTTGGTGGATACAGCTTCTATGTGAAAGACAACCACTTGAAATATGTGTATAACCAGAACAAGGTTCATTACTATGAGGCAGTGTCTGATCGGGAGCTGCCAGTTGGAGATGTGAAGGTATCCTTTGTATCTACTTATAACAAGGAGACAGACCAGGCAGAAGTGAAATTATATATTGACGATAAAGAAGCAGGGGTTACGATAGTGGAACAATTTGCCTATATGGTTGGATTTTCTACCAGTCTGCTTGCCAATCCGTATAGTCCGGTCACACCGGATTACGAGTCACCGTTTGAATTTACAGGACGTGCGGACAAGATTGTGTTACATCAGTTTGCAGATGTAGTGGATGTGGAAGAAGAAAAAAGGAAACTTTCTTCCATTGAGTAATTGTCGGCAACATTCTATAATGTAGATAATACATCGGATGCACCGAGTAAATGATGGATGAGCAATGGGATAAGTTGTTATAAAGTAGAAGTGTAAGGAGATGGAATCATGCCAGCAGCGAGTATATTGATAAAACCAGCATCGGCCAATTGTAATATGGATTGCAAGTATTGTTTTTATAAGGTGTTGAGCAGCAATCGGGAAGAGTATAATAAAGGATTCATGTCATATGAAACGCTAGAGACTTTAGTGCGGGAAGCGATTCGCTATGCAGATGGATTTCTCTCCTTTGCATTTCAGGGTGGAGAGCCGACCTTAATTGGGATTGACTTCTATAAGAAAGCCCTGGAATTGCAGGATAAATATAACGACAAACACCTTGTGATTGAAAATACGATTCAGACCAATGGATACCGGATAGATGAAGAATGGGCAAAGTTTCTGCATGATTCCAACTTTCTTGTAGGTCTGTCGATCGATGGCCCGAAGAAAGTGCATGACCAGTATCGTGTTGATTATGCAGGAAGAGGAACCTTTGCACAGTTGATGCATACGGTAGAATTATTCCGGCAGTATGATGTCAGATTCAATATTCTCACGGTGGTTACGGAAAGTCTGACCGGAAAGGCGAACTATCTGTATCGCTTTTACCAGAAAAATGCATTCGAATATGTTCAGCTCATTCCGTGCATGGATGAAAAGAACCGTGTGCGTAAAGCAGATGGTGCACAGGCAGAGTGCCCGGTTACGGCAAAGTCGTATGGAAAGTTTCTGTGTGAATTGTTTGATCTGTGGTATGAAGATTTCATGAAAGGACAACAGATGGATATTCGGATGTTTTCTAATCTGGCACAGATGGCAGCAGGATATCCACCGGAAGAATGTGGAATGAAGGGCTGTTGCTCCTGTTATTTTGTAGTAGAAGGAGATGGGAGTGTGTATCCGTGCGATTTCTACTGTCAGGACGATTGGAAACTGGGAAAGGTAGGAGATTCCTTTTCGGATATGCTGCAATCTGCAAAGGTACAGCATTTTATAGATGTTTCAAAGAAATTACCGGAGAAATGCAGGAGCTGTAAGTATCTTGCATTGTGTCATGGTGGCTGCCGGAGATGGCGGGAAGATGGTATGTCAGGAAAACTGGGTCTGAATCAGCTATGTGAGGCATATGAGATATTCTTTGCACATACGTGGCAGCGTATAGAGCGGTTAGGGCAGATGATCGTAGATAGATACGGGGAATATCATGGTAACCCATGAACAATCTGTGAAATAACATCGTATCTCCATTGACAAGAAATGTGTGGTTATATATAATTAACCTATCGAAAATATAGGTTAAAGGGAGGGCTATCGTGTATGCGGTGGCTCTTTTCCGTATGCATACACAATCGGGCAGGTGGCAGTGGGCCTGATTGTGGTGAGGCATCATGCAAAAAACAATCAGAAAGGATTTGTAATATGGAACAGGCTAAGATATTCATTACAGGAATGACATGTAGAAATTGTGAGACAAGAATTGCCAATCTGTTAAAAGGATGCAAGGGAGTTTCGAAAGTATCCGTAAATGTCAGCTATGAATGCGGTATGGCAGAATTTTCTTATAATCCGAAGCAGATCACCTTGGATACGATTGCAAAGAAGATAGAAGATTTGGGATATGAGGTGCATTCTGCGAAGCAGGAAAGGAAAAAGTTGATACTTCAGGCAATCAGGGAAGTGCTGATCATTGCAATTGTATTTATCCTGTTGCAGCATTTCGGGGTGCTGAACCGGCTGGCTCCGGGATCGCTGGCAGAGTCGGGAATGGGATATGGTATGTTGTTTGTGATCGGTCTGATGACTTCAGTACACTGCATTGCAATGTGCGGTGGAATCAATCTGTCACAGACCTTGCGTCAAAAGGAAGATAAACATGTTGGGAAAGTGATGTTTGGCAATGCCCTTATGTACAATGCAGGTCGTGTTGTATCCTATACATTGATCGGTGGATTGTTGGGAGCAGTAGGAAGTCTGGCAGGGATTGGAGACAGTCTGCAGACCTCTACATCGATTCAGGGAATTGTGAAGATTGCAGCGGGGATTATTATGGTTGTGATGGGAATTAACATGTTAGGATTGATTCCGGGACTTCGGAGATTTGGACTGCATATTCCTGCCCGAAGAAAGCATAGAGCGTCAGCGAAGAGAACCCCGTTTGTGATTGGACTTTGTAACGGCTTGATGCCTTGTGGACCATTGCAGTCTATGCAGATTGTTGCATTAGCTTCCGGTGGCTTTGTATCCGGTGCATTTTCTATGTTTTGTTTTAGCATGGGTACGGTTCCTCTCATGTTAGGCTTAGGATCAGCGGTATCTGTATTAGGACAGAAATTCACCAGACAGGTAATGAAGATAGGAGCTGTGCTGGTGGTGGTAATGGGGCTTGCGATGATATCACAGGGAAATGCGTTATCCGGTATGGGGCGTCAACTTGCGGGTACGGTGTTCGAAAATATTCCTATTATTGTTGGATGGGAATGATACGCGGAAGCATTTCAGTGGAAGAGTAATAAAGAGATTGCGTAGTATAAGTAGTCTGTTGTATACTTAAGAGAGTTTGAAGCTGGGTACAGGTATCTTACTTAAGATGAGAGGAATTAGGAGAAGATCGTAACATGAAACAGGGAAAGCAGCATACATGGCAAACAGCATTTATGAAGTCGATTCCGATTCTGTGCAGTTATCTATTCGTAGGAATGGCATATGGAATGACAATGGAGAATGCAGGATTTCATTGGTATTACTCGCTGTTGATCAGTATTACTGTATATACAGGGGCTTTCCAGTTTGTGTTGATCACGTTGTTAAGCAGTGGTGCGTCTATCCTTACAATTGCGCTTACTGCACTTTTGATGAATAGCAGGCAGAGCTTCTATGCACTTACCTTTTTAGATGAATTCAAGAGGATGGGAAAGAAGAAATTATATATGATCCACACAATGACCGATGAGACATATGCAGTGAATTGTTCTTTGGATGAGAAAGAATCGGACCGGCATGGCGTGATGTTCGGGGTGGCAATCCTCAGTAAAAGTTACTGGGTGATCGCAGCGGTGATAGGTGGAATGCTAGGGCAGTTAATTCCATTCGATCTGACGGGGATTGATTTTTGTATGACAGCATTATTTGTGATCATATTTGTAGATCAGTGGGAACAGGCATCAAGTCATGTGCTGGCCATTGTAGGTGTGATAACGTCGGTGGTGTGTCTGCTTATCGTGGGGGCACAGTATTTTCTGCTGCCATCGTTAATTTTAGCGTCCGGAATCCTGATCATCTGGAATCGCAGACAGGAGGCAGCATAGAATGAGGACAGAATATATACTTGTTGCAGTGGCTGTATCAGCAGTGATTACCTTTGGCCTGCGGGCGTTTCCGTTTGCCCTGTTTGGTGGCTCAAGAAAGATGCCTGAGACGATCGTGAAGCTTGGAAAAGTATTGCCGGCAACGATCATGGCAGTGCTGATCGTGTATTGTGTCAAAGATTCGTTAGATAATGTGATTGGGACTGGTATTCCGAAATTGATTGCGGTACTTACGGTTGCAGGCAGTTACAAATGGAAACATAATACATTTGTGAGTATTGCAGTGGGAACATTGATGTATATGGTATTGTTACGGATCTTTTAGTAGATTTCTGGTATATAGGCAGGGGGAGAGAATGAATATCTTACAATTTGAAGATAATACGGAAAAATATATGGCAATCCGTAGTGCACTAGAGCATATAGGAACTTTTGATATTACGTGGGCACAGAGTGTGGAAGAAGGAATGCGGTATTTGGATGATTCCGATGCAAACTTTGATGTAATCTTAACGGATATGCAGTTCCCAATCCATGAAACCGGAAGACCGGACTGGAGTGCCGGAGAGATGGTGATTCGGGAAGTGCAAAGAAGAATGTTGCAGATACCGGTTATTACAATTTCGTCTGCATGGATGCGTATTGAAGAGGCATATGCGTGCATCTGGTATATGGAAAGCCGGAACTGGGAAGAGGAATTGAAACAGGCATTGCAGAAGATTGCAAAAGAAACCTATCAATATCTGTAAGGAGAAAAATATGTTACAACATGTAGAACATGGATTTGGTCCGGTATATGATAAAGAATCCCGTATATTAATATTAGGGAGTTTCCCGTCAGTGAAATCAAGAGAACAGGCTTTTTACTATGGACATCCGCAGAATCGGTTTTGGAAAGTTTTAGCTGTATTGACGGATACAGAAGTTCCACAGACGGTAGAAGAGAAAAAAGTATGGCTGCGTGCTCATTATATTGCGGTGTACGATGTAATAGAAAGCTGTGATATTGAGGGATCAAGTGACAGCAGTATTCGAAATGTGGTTCCGGCGGATATTGAAAGGATTCTGGAGGAATCGAAAGTGCAGCATATTTTTACGAATGGTAAGACAGCAGGAAAGTTATACCGCAGATACCAGGAAAAAAGCTGTGATCTGCCAATGACGGAACTTCCGTCAACTAGTCCGGCGAATGCGGCATATACATTAGATAAGCTGATTGCAGCATGGCAGACTATCAAGGATTATTTATAATTAAACATATAAGCGATGTATCGTAGACGGAAAATCCAGAATAGAACGTAAGATTCTGTTCTGGATTTTTTTGCGAAAATATATTGACAATTTAATACAAAGTGATATCATAGTGATATCAAATAGAAAATGATCTACTTGATAGCAGAGAAGATGAAGGAGGTCTTTGAGATGGAAGAGAAGATTTATACAGGAAAGAAGAATGGTATGGCAGCGTTGTTGGTGAGCCTGATACTGTATGCGGTTGCGATTGCGGGAATTATTATTACGGCAATCAGTTATGACAGAATACATATTGCACCAGTGTTAGTGCTGATGGTGTTATGCATTGTATATGCAGCAATTGGCTGGATTCCTTTCCTTGGACTTAAGGTGTTGAAACCACAGGAAGCTTTGGTGCTTACTCTGTTTGGCGATTATGTGGGTACAATCCGGGAGGCAGGATTTTATTTTGTGAATCCGTTCTGTACCGCAGTGAATCCGGCAGCGGGAACGAAATTAGCCCAGAGTGGGGATACCCTCACGAATAATGGAGCATCCGTTAGTATCTCAGCTGATGGAGCATCGGTATCGGTAGAAGGAATTGGTAAGAAGATCTCATTGAAAGCCATGACTTTGAATAACGGCAGACAGAAGATTAATGACTGTCTTGGTAATCCGATTGAGATTGGAATTGCGGTTATATGGAAAGTAACGGATACAGCAAAAGCAGTCTTTAATGTAGATAATTATAAGGAATATCTGTCTTTGCAGTGCGACAGTGCTCTTCGTAATATTGTCCGCATTTATCCATATGATGTGGCAGCGAATGTAGATACAACAGGAGACGGACAGGCAGATGAAGGAAGTCTTCGCGGTTCGGCAGAGATTGTGGCAGGTAGAATCCGGGATGAGATTCAGAGCAAAGTAAATGATGCAGGTCTTGAGATTATCGAGGCACGTATTACCTATCTTGCATATGCACCGGAGATCGCTTCTGTTATGTTACAGAGACAGCAGGCATCTGCAATCATTGATGCAAGAAAGATGATCGTAGATGGTGCAGTCGGTATGGTGGAGATGGCTTTAGAACAGTTAAGTGAGAAACAGGTAGTAGAGTTAGATGAAGAACGTAAGGCTGCTATGGTATCAAATCTGTTAGTAGTTTTGTGCGGCAACCATGATGCACAGCCGATCGTGAATTCGGGAAGTCTCTATTAATGGCAGCAAAAAAGCAGATTCCACTTCGATTGTCGGAGAAGTTATATGCCGATATTGCCGCATGGGCAGAAGATGACTTCCGCTCTGTGAACGGGCAGATCGAATATCTGCTGACGGAGTGCGTGCGACAGCGGAAGAAGGATGGAAAATATGTATCGGAAGAGATAGATGTTCCGCCAGAATTCGATATTTCATAAAAATGCAGCCTATATGCAGAGAGAATCTGTGTATAGGCTCGGGCTGTTTTAATCAAAAATGTACAATGTTATGTAAACTAGGAGGATAAAGATATGGCGAAACCTTATATTACAAAGAAACATTGCGTGATAGAAATCTTATCGTATGTGTGTCTTGTCGCATCCATCATTATTGCAATTGTGGGAATGGTAATATTGCCAGATGAGATTGCTACACATTTTGATGGTGCAGGCAATATAGATGGATATGGATCGCCCGGAACGTTGTTGTTGCTGCCTCTCATTATGTTCTTTTCGAATGGTAGCATGAGCCTGATCTTACATCTGATGTCACCGGAAGCGTGGAATACACCTTGCAAGATAGAGCCGGGACGGGAGATTTTTGTATATCGTGATGTATCTTCTATGATTACCTGGATGGAATTGGAATTTGGAATATTTACATTAGCGATGACAATTACATCGTGGCAACAGAACGGAAAATTGCTTATGATAGAGACGATTGTGTTTATGATCTTGTTGACCATTGTTGTTGTATATGGGATTGTTGCGTGTATTATACATAGCAGGAAGAGATAGTGGATGTTATAGAAGCAGAGATTGGTGGAAAGAGGAAACGAATATGGAACGTAATGTAGATATGTCGGAAGTGTCAGATGGAAAATTATATGGAATGAATGATATGGTAAAGGCAGGGTGTAATGATTGTAGAGGCTGTTCCGCATGCTGTCGCGGAATGGGGAATTCGATTGTGTTAGATCCGTATGATGTCTATCGTCTGACAACCGGATTGGACTGCAAATTTGAAGAACTGATAGGAAGCCGGTTGGATCTGAATGTTGTGGAAGGAATCATTTTGCCAAACTTAAAGATGTCAGGAGCAGGAGAAAGCTGTTCTTTCCTGAATGAAGAAGGAAGATGCAGTATTCATAGTATCCGTCCGGGAATCTGCCGGATCTTTCCGCTTGGCAGGATCTATGAGAATGACAGCTTTCAGTATTTTTTGCAGGTGAATGAATGTACCTGTACGAATCGAACCAAGGTGAAAGTAAAGAAATGGATCGATACCCCGGAGCTTGGGAAGAATGCATCTTTTATCAGTGAATGGCACTATTTTCTGAAAGATCTGAGCAAACAGTTTCCGACCCTTTCGGAAGAGACGGTGAAACAGATTGATATGTACATTTTGAATGCGTTTTTTGTGACCCTTTATCAATCAAATCGTGATTTTTATGAGCAGTTTGCAGAGAGAATGATGGCGGCTAGGACTTGGATGAAACAGGTGTTACCGCCGCAATAAACAATGGTTTTCTGAGAAGAGGGTCTTTACAAAGGGTGTATAATATAATTGCAAAATGGTTAAGATGATAACATGAGTTGTTGTGTAGAAAGGAAGCAGGAATTATGAAGATTTTATTTTATGATGCAACAAGTTATGACAAGGAATCGTTTGACAAAGAGCTTAAGAATTATCCAGATATAGAGATTACTTATCAGGAGATTGATATTTCGCCGAAGACGGTATCACTTGCAAAAGGGTATGATGCAATCTGTGGTTTTGTGAATTCCGATCTGGGTGAGGAAGTGTTAACACGTTTACATGAGATTGGAATTTCTTTGATCTTGTTGCGATGTGCGGGATTTAATAATGTGGATCTGGATAAAGCGGATGAATATGGTATGACGGTATTACGTGTCCCGGGATACTCTCCGGAAGCGGTAGCGGAGCATGCTATGGCACTCGCCCTTTCTGTAAACCGGCATATTCATAAAAGTTATATCCGGGTAAGAGAGAATAACTTTAGTCTGGTCGGACTTACGGGCATGAACTTTTACGAAAAGACCGCCGGAATTATTGGAACCGGTAAGATTGGTGCAGCAATGTGCAGAATCTGTCATGGATTTGGCATGAAAGTAATTGCTTATGATATGTATCCAAATAAGAATCTTGACTTTGTGGAATATAAATCGTTAGAAGAAGTTTTGCAACAAAGCGATCTGATCTCATTGCACTGTCCACTGACGGAGGAAAATCATCATTTGATCAACAAGGATACGATTGCAATGATGAAAGATAATGTTATCTTAGTGAATACATCAAGAGGTGCTCTTGTGAAGACGGAGGATCTGATTCAGGGGATCCGAAATAAGAAATTCTTTGGAGTAGGGTTAGACGTATATGAAGAAGAAGGACGTAATGTCTTTGAAAACCGGGAGGATGAATTGCTGGAATCTTCCGTTACAGCAAGATTGTTGTCCTTCCCGAATGTGATTGTAACATCGCATCAGGGATTTCTGACACATGAGGCGTTAGCAGCAATCAGCCAGATTACACTTCAGAATGCACAGGATTTTGCACATGGTCATATCGCTGACGCCAATCGCGTGCAATAAGACCATGTGTCAATGTTGTATATTCTAGAGTAGTGGAGCATACAGACGCAGGATGCTTAACCACAAACGGTATGGTTTGTTCATCTGTAGGCAGTGCTCATATGTGATCTCTTCGGATACTTCAATGCAGTCTAAGATGTCGTCTTTGACTGCATTGATTTCTTTGCAATGATAAAGAAATGTGGCACATTCAAAATGCAGATAAAGACTTCGATAATCCAAATTGATGGAACCGACTACACAGTAGTTGTCGTCGGCTACCATCATCTTAGAATGTATGAAGCCGGGCGTGTATTCGTAGATCTTCACACCGGCCTTCGTAAGTGGTTCGTAGAAGGAACGGGTGATCATGAAAACAGTTTTCTTATCCGGTACATGCGGAGTTATAATGCGGACGTCGACACCACTTTGCGCAGCTAATGTCAGGGCCGTGATCATTTCGTTATCCACAATCAGATATGGCGTAGTGATGTAGATGTAATTGGTCGCCCGGTGGATCATGTTAAGGTACACATTTTCTGCCACAACTTCTGAAAAGAGCGGATTGTCGGCATATGGCTGTACAAAGCCATCGGAACAATTCCGGCAGTCGGCAGGGAATTCGGAAACCGGGGTGTGATAAGCTTCATAGTCAACTGGGGCATTAGATACATGCTGCCACAATTGCAGAAACATAACAGTAAAGTTCCAGGTCGCTTCTCCTTTGAGCATAACACCGGAATCTTTCCAGTAACCGGCTAGTTTCTGGCGTTTGTTAATGTATTCGTCGGCAAGGTTGATGCCTCCGGTAAATGCTGTATGACCGTCAATTACAGTAATTTTTCTGTGATCACGGTTGTTAAGCCGCAAGGACAACGTAGGATTAAATGGATTAAAGCAATAACATTCTAATCCGTATTGCCGCATTTCTTCATAGTACATAGGGGGGAGTGTACGTACACTTCCCATATCATCATATATAATCTTGACTTCAACGCCTTCACGTGCTTTCCGAATCAGAATATCCAATACACTATTCCAGAAAATACCATCATGAATAATAAAGTATTCCATGAAGATGAAATGTTTTGCCTTCTCTAATTCATCTAATAATGTAATAAACATTTCTTCTCCAGAGGCAAAATACTGAACGTTGGTATTCTGATATACCGGATATTTGGCAAGGTTATAGATATAGCGGGCCTGCGGCAATGCGTGTTTGCTGTGTTCCCCAATCTGGTCTAGAATGGACATGTCCTGTGACAGATGTGTCTTTGATTCTGCTACTGCATCCCGTATGCTTTTCCGGAAAGCACGTCGTGTGCTGTTGACGGATAATAATAAGTAGAAGAATCCGCCGAAAACGGGGATGATCAGAATGGTGATTCCCCAGGCTAATTTGTAGGCAGGATTGATCGGGCGGTTGATGATATATAACACAACGATAATACTGATCGCAGTCATGACAAACTGTATGCTGAAATAATGTTCCCGTAATTGTAAGTAGGCATAGATTAGAAAGGCCGCCTGTAAAAGACAAAGAACTCCAACCCATACCAGTTTATCAATAAACATTGTATAGTCGCCGCGTTTTCGTTCGTTATCAATTACGTTCTGTTTGCTCATAAAAGTCTCCTGTATGTTTGATTATTCATTCTTCTGCCATCTTCCGGCAGCACCGCATGGAAGAATTAGTCCGTTGGAAGAGACGGGAAGTCCGATCTCATCGGATACCACTTTGCCTCCATGTTTTGCAACTACTTCGGTTGAGATCAGATAGGTCAGAACCGCTGGTGCTAATCCGGTTGTATAAGAGTTTACTAAGAAAAATAGTGGGTCATCACTTAGTAATTGTTCGCATAGGGCGATAAATGGATGAATCTTTTCTTCTATTTTCCAGATCTCACCTTTGGGACCACGTCCGTAGGAAGGTGGATCCATAATGATTGCATCGTAGTGATTGCCACGGCGGATCTCACGCTCCACAAATTTGACACAGTCGTCTACGATCCAGCGGATCGGTGCATCTGCAAGACCGGAGGCCTGTGCATTTTCCTTTGCCCAGGTTACCATTCCTTTTGAAGCGTCTACATGAGTGACACTTGCACCTGCCTTTGCTGCAGCACAAGTAGCACCTCCGGTATAAGCAAAGAGGTTAAGTACTTTGATCGGTCGGTTGGCTTTTTGGATGAGATCAGAAAACCAATCCCAATTTGCTGCCTGTTCCGGGAATAATCCGGTATGTTTGAAACTGAACGGTTTTAAATGAAAGGTCAGATCTTTGTAATGAATGGACCATTGTTCTGGCAGGTCGAAAAACTCCCATTCGCCACCGCCTTTCTTACTTCTGTGATAATGTGCGTTCAAACGTTTCCAGGCAGGATTTTTCTTTGGTGTATCCCATAACACCTGAGGATCCGGGCGCAATAAGATATATTTGCCCCAACGTTCTAATTTTTCTCCTTTTGATGTATCGATTACTTCATAATCTTTCCAATGGTCAGCTACCCACATAATTGTTCTCCTTTGTCTTTAAAATCCTTCTTGGCGGCGTTCTGTCCGAAGTTGTTTGCGACGTTCACCGGCCAGCCATTCAGCCCGTTCACTTTCGTTCTGTATCGTAAGCCGTGGCACTTTGCGAGGAGAACCATCTTCCTGAATGGCGACTTCTGTTAAATATGCCCGGTTGATCGGACGGCGAATACCTTCGAAATCTTCAATATAAGTGTCCACCCGTACTTCCATGGAAGTGTTGCCAACATAAGTGATACGGCCGATCAGGACGATCAGATCGTGTTGTCTGGCACCACGAATGAAACGCAGATTGTCTACAGAGGCGGTTACAACCTCTCCTTTGGAATGACGGATGGCTACAAGACCAGCGACTTCGTCGATCCATGCCATGAGTTGTCCGCCAAATAACCGGGATGCCCCGTTTAGATGTTCCGGGCGAACCTGATAGACTTGTTCTACCATGGAATCCGCCACTGTTCTTGCTGATTGATTCATTCTTATATGCTATCCCTTCTATATATAATGTTATTGTTTGCATTCCTGTAAGAATTATAGATGGAATGGCGTTATATTTCAAGAGTAAGTATTGGTTTGCATTGTTTTTGCAAGGAATTATATGCTATAATGTACGCATGAGTGCGAGTGTGGTGTTTGCACGAGGAGGAACGGAATGGAAATTGTACGATTAGGTCAGGGAGAACTGATTGCAAGGAAAAATGATACGGTGAAATGCTGGTACATGATTCAGGATGGAACAGTGCTTCAGACATTTGGGGAAGCAAAGATACAGCTTGGAAGGAATGCGATTGTCGGTATTTTCGAGCGGGATATATACCAGTGTGATTATATTGCGCAGACAGATTGTGTGTTAGCGGAGTTTGTCTGTAATGGGGCACAGGATATTAAGAATATTTTGAAGGGGAAGGAGAAACTGCGCAGTCTGTTTTTGAAGACTGCGGTCGAACAGAGATATCAATTGCTTTGCTTATATACGGAACTTGAGAACCAGGCAAAGAATTTTCATATGTTTGTAGAGACGATATATAATGATTATCTGACTCTTTGTAACCAATATCGCGTGGCTGAGATGCCATTTCCCAAAATGGAACATTTCAATGCATTGGAATTGCAACACAAAGCAGAAGCGTGGGAAGTTAGCAACAGTGTCAGTATTGCAAAGAAATATATGGCACAATATCTGCAATTGATGAGTCAGGATGATGGTATGACAATTGGTGTGATTATGGAAGCATCTGCACAGATGCGCCGATTTGCACAAGGTATTGGTGAGATGGAAGGGTATTTGTCTTATCACAAAGACATCATGCTGGCAAGAGGACAGAGTTGCCTGTTTAAGCTTTTCTTTGAATTAGCAGGGAAAGCATTGGAACAGGAGAAAGATGTTTCTTCTATATTAAAGGATATGAATCTTATGCTGAAAGTAGCAGCAAAATTAAAATTATATGATTCACAGCTTCTTGCTTACTATCAGGAGATATGTGATGGGTTAGAACATCGGATGCATATGGGAGCACAGTCACTGGATGCGTTGGAAGATGATATGATCGAAGAAGTGGATATCCGGCATGCGGATGGGATTGGTATCATTTTGGATTATGCCGGTTATGTGGGTGATGAGAAGGAGCAGATAAGAACTCTTTTGTTAGAGTATCGTGATCTTCCGGATATGTCATCTATGGAGGAACATGCCTACAAGACCAGAAAGAAAGTGGGAGTCGCCTTTTATGACATATACTACCGTGTGTTTATCCGGTCCATACAGGCGGGAGGCAATCTGAATCCGATCATCCGCATGTTTTTGAATTTTGGATTTGTCGACACCATGTTTACGGGAGAGGATAATGCGGCTTCTCTATATGAACTGGTATCACATTTGGATGTATGCGCATCCGAACATGTATATACGATATATCGGTGGCTGCGCTGTGTATACGATGGCAGTAAGCCGACCTCTAAGAATGAACTGGATATGGATTATGCCGAGTATTTAGCAGATCAGAAAAAGAATGGCAATCTGACGGCAGAACAGGTGAAAGCAGAATTGGAAAATGCAGAAAAACGTGTGGAATTTGAGATTCACAACATGTTTACAACAGTGAACAAGATTACATATGGCAGGGTGACAACATTTTGTCCGGTGCTCTGCGAGAAGGATCTGATCTATTCGTTAGAAAAGATGTTGGTGACGGCGGAGAAGATTGAGAATGCTATGAATGAGATCCGTAAGATTGACTATTCTGTCTTTTATCGGGAGGTTATGTTTTCAGATCCTGAGAAAGGAATTAATTGTGAGAAGATCATGAAGGAAGTCCTGCCGGATGTGATTCTGATGCCAAATGCCGGAACGAGGGGAATTATGTGGCAGGAGACATCTAGTAAACGCAGTAATACACCGGGCAGATTCATGTTCCCGATGTTTACAACTGCTGAACTACGGGATCTTGTAATAGCGGTTGTGGGTTCTTTCCGTTGGGAGATCTGCCGGAAAGTACAGGGAATCCATTGGAATGATGTACGCGAGAAGTCGTTGACGGCAGAATACTGTACATATATGCAGTTTTATAAGAAGAATCGCGAATTGTCTGCGGATGCCAAAGAGAAAGTGAAGAGTATGCTGACGCGGGCGAAGAATAATTACCGGGAAGTGTTTGTGAGAGACTATATGAACTGGATCTTGTTTGAGGCGAAAGGAAGCTTCCGCCTGAATAAAGTAGCAAGAGATATTTTGGTAAGATATTGTCCGTTTGCCAAGTTGATTCGTATGGAGCTTATGGCGAATCCAATCTATCAAAGTTCGATGAACCGGTTTGAGGCAGAGAATAACCAGAAACTGCAGAAATGTCAGATGATATATAGCAAGTATGAGAAAGAAGGCGGTGTGATCACACCGGAGTTGAAGGAGAATCTTCTATTTTATCAGATGTAGAATGTGGAGGACACAGATATGTTGAGCGTATCGGAATGTGAATTATTAGAACAAGCGTTACAGCAATTGCCGGAGAAAGTAGTGCTGAGTAATTTAAGGGACAAGACTTATAGATATAAGAAGACTGTGATTCGCAAGATGGTCATACGGAAACAACCGGTGTATCAGGTGGAACGCTTTACAGAAAAACAGGTGTTTCATGAGAATATACCACTTCCAGATCTTGAGAAAACCGTGCTGCAATGGTTCCCGGATGTGTACGGACAGATGAATGTGTTTGGACAAGAAGGGCAGAGTGACTTTAAAGTAACCAAGAAAGGAAAAATGTTATCCAATCATGTGGCGGCATCAACATTGGCGAGAAAGGACAATCCGGCTGATCGTTCACATGCTGTGATCAGACCGGAAGGGGAACTGTTAGGGCATAACCGGAAGAAGCATTATTTGTTAGAAGAAGGACAAGTGATTCCTCCGCTTGTGGATCTTGGCATTTTTACAAAAGATGGAAAGATTGTCCGCAGTATGTATGATAAGTACAAACAGATCAATCGATTTTTGGAAATGGTAGAAGATGTGGTGAAGGATTATCCGAATCGGGAGCATATGCATATCATTGATTTTGGATGTGGCAAATCCTACCTTACATTTATTCTGTACTATTATCTGACTGAATTGAAAGGATATCAGGTGCATATGACGGGGTTAGACCTCAAGGAGGATGTGATTCGGACATGCAATGAGACGGCGAAGAAATATCATTATGAGAATCTGCATTTTGAATTAGGAGATATCAATGGATATCAGACAACCGAACCGGTCGATATGGTAGTGACGCTGCACGCTTGTGACACAGCTACAGATTATGCACTTTATAATGCAATTCAATGGAATGCCGGAATCATTTTATCAGTGCCATGCTGTCAGAAGGAGATTAACCGGCAGATAACCAGCGAGGATTTGTCGATTCTTACCAGATATGGCATTGTGAAGGAGAGAATGTCTGCACTGATCACAGATGCGGTCCGTGCCAATGTGCTGGAATATTGTGGGTATAAGACGCAGCTTTTAGAGTTTGTCGATTTTGCAAGTTCGCCAAAGAATATATTGATCCGTGCGGTGAAGAGAAACGGGTCAGAAGTAAGACGGGAGAAAGCACGTCAGGAGATTGAGAATGTGCTGCGGGAATTTCGGATTCAGCAGACTCTGGCAACCATGATCCTGAAGGAAGAGAACAGCGAACATGATTAGAAAAGGAATGGATAGGGAACAGGTCAGATGAACTTACAAAGAAGCGTATGTAAAAAGATAGGAATGCTCTGTTATGTCGTCATGGTGATTGCAGTATTATCGCCACTTCCTGTATTTGCCAAAAATAAGATTTCTGTTTCAGTAGATGCAAAAAGGGCGATCATCATGGATATGGAGACGGAGGAGGTACTTTATGGCAAACATATCCGGGAAAAGTGTGAGAATGCCAGTACGACCAAATTATTGACAGCAATTACAGCAGTGGAGCAGACGTCATTAAAGAAGAAAGTACAGATCTCTGGAAATGTGATTCGGACGGAACCGACCTGCTATCGGTTCCGACAGGGAGATACTTACTATATGAAAGAATTGCTTCATGCCACGTTGATCATGTCGGCAAATGATGCAGCGGTTGCTGTAGCGGAAGGCAGCAGCGGGAGTGTGAATCATTTTTTGAAACAGGCAAATGCCAAGGCAAAGAAGATTGGCTGTAAGAATACGCATTTTGTCACAGTGAATGGACTACATACAGGTCAGAAACATTATACAACAGCATACGACATGGCAAAGATTACAAAGTATGCATATAATATTCCACAACTTCGCAATATAATGAAGAAATCCAGCTATACAGTAAAGAGTACTACCGGGAGAAAGAAAAAGGTGGAATCGACCAATGTTCTTTTGAAAAGTAAAAAATACTATTGTATTGGAAAGACAGGAACCGGTAGTGTTGCCAGGTATTGTTTTGCGGGTGTGTATACTTATAAGAAACATCCGTATGTATTAGTTGTGTTCGGCTGCTCCAAAGAGGAGAACCGGTGGAAGGACATCAAACATATGATCAATGCCTGCCGCAAGTATCAGAATCGGGCAGAACAGGCACAGATACAGTGATTTGAGATTGTACAGATAAAAATACAATTTTTTTTGTAAATTACACAAAAAACACTTGCATTCACGGAAAACATAGAGTATACTAGCACTTGCTGTGACATTGATAGCGTAGAAGCGTGAGGTTGCTACCCAGTGTGGTAGGTTTTCCGTGGAGCGAATGTCAAGTTAAGAAACTGACGACAAGTCACTGTACGAATAACGATCCTTGAATGGAGATGACGTGTGAAAGTTATGTTCTTAATGCTTCAAAACATGACACGCACGGGAGAGTGTACAGTCACCACTTGTCGTACCTATCAAATAAGTGCGAAAAGGAGGCGGCTTTTTTTATGGCAAACCAGGTAATGAGAATTACACTTAAGGCGTATGATCACAAATTAATCGATCAGGCTGCAGCAAACATTATTGATACTGTTAAGAAGACAGGTGCAAAGGTTTCTGGTCCTGTACCAATGCCTACTAAGATTGAGAGAGTTACAATTCTTAGAGCAGTTCATAAGTACAAAGATTCTAGAGAGCAGTTTGAGCAGAGAACTCACAAGAGATTGATCGACGTGATTGCACCAACTCAGAAGACAATCGACGCATTACAGAAGTTAGATATGTCTGCTGGCGTTTACATCGACGTAAAGATGAAAGCAAAATAATTCGTGAACAGGATTCACAACAACATTTAATATGTAAGTACAGTAAAACCTAATGGGCTTTAAGCCAAATTTAGAATGATTGCCAAGGCAATCCGCTGTAGATTAATTAGGAGGAAATTTAATAATGAAGAAAGCGATTTTAGCTACAAAAGTCGGAATGACTCAAATCTTCAATGAAGATGGTGTATTAACACCAGTTACCGTATTACAGGCAGGACCTTGTGTAGTAACACAGGTTAAGACATTGGACAACGATGGATATGAAGCAATCCAGGTTGGTTACGGTGAGAAGAAAGAAAAAGTAACAACAAAAGATGTATCAGGCAAGAAAGTAATCAGAAATCCACATGGTGCTGGTAAAGCAGAAGTAGGACATTTCAAGAAGGCAAACACAACTCCAAAGCAGTTTGTTAGAGAGTTCAGAGTAGAGAATGTTGCTGATTATGTTGCTGGTGAGAGTGTGATCAAGGCTGATATCTTCGCTGAGGGAGATAAGATTGATGTAACTGCTAAGTCAAAAGGTAAAGGATATGCAGGAGCAATCAAGAGACATGGTCTTCACACAGGTCCTAAGACACATGGTTCTAAATACCATCGTCATGCAGGTTCTAACGGTTGTGCAACAGATCCAGGTAAGGTCTTCAAGGGTAAGAAGATGGCTGGACATATGGGTGCTGTTCGAGTAACTGTTCAGAACTTAGAGATTGTTAAGATAGATGCAGAGAATGACGTTATCTTAGTTAAGGGTTCTGTACCTGGTCCTAAGAAGTCATTGGTTATGATTAAAGAAACCGTAAAGAGCGGTAAGTAATCTGTAGGAAGGAGGAAATTAGAATGGCAACAGTAGCTGTTTACAATACCGAAGGTAAGGAAGTAGATAAGTTAGAGCTTAACGATGCCGTATTCGGTGTAGAAATAAATGAGCATTTAGTTCACATGGCAGTTGTAGCGCAGTTAGCAAACAAGCGTCAGGGAACTCAGAGCGCTAAGACACGTGCAGAAGTACGTGGAGGCGGAAGAAAACCTTGGAGACAAAAAGGAACTGGTCATGCTAGACAGGGTTCTACAAGATCTCCTCAGTGGACAGGTGGTGGAGTAGTATTCGCACCAAAGCCAAGAGATTACTCTATGAAGTTAAATAAGAAAGAGAAAGCAAATGCGATCAAGTCTGTATTAACTTCTAAGGTAAATGAAGAGAAGTTCATCGTATTAGATGAGTTCAAGTTAGATGAGATTAAGACAAAGAAGTTTGTAGAGGTTATGAATAACCTTGAGGTTGCAAAAGCATTGGTTGTAACAAAAGATAACGATCAGAACATCGTATTATCTGCAAAGAACGTTCCTGATGTGAAGACAGCTCTTACAAACACAATTAACGTATATGACATTCTTAAGTATGACACCGTTGTTATCACTAAGGATGCTGTAGCAGCAATCGAGGAGGTGTACGCATAATGGCAAACATTCAATATTATGACGTAATTCAGAAGCCTATCATTACTGAGAAGTCTATGGACGCTATGGCTGAGAAGAAATATACATTTCAGGTTCATCCAGAAGCAAACAAGACTATGATCAAAGAAGCTGTTGAGAAGATGTTCGAAGGAACAAAGGTTGCTAAGGTAAACACAATGAATCTTGATGGTAAGACCAAGAGACGTGGAATGGTTTACGGTAAGACTGCTAAGGCTAAGAAAGCAATCGTTCAGTTGACAGCAGACAGCAAAGATATTGAGATCTTTGAAGGTTTATAAAATATAACATTCATACGCATGCAAGCGTGATAATAAATGCAGTTCGAAAGGAGAAAGAAAATGGGAATTAAAACATATAACCCATATACACCTTCCAGAAGAAATATGACTGGTTTGGATTTCGATGTAATCACTAAGACTACTCCAGAGAAATCCCTTACAACTTCATTAAAGAAGACAGCTGGTCGTAACAATCAGGGAAAGATTACAGTAAGACACCATGGTGGTGGATCTAGAAGAAAATACAGAATTATCGACTTCAAGAGAAGAAAAGACGATATTCCAGCAACCGTTGTTTCTATCGAGTACGATCCTAACAGAACAGCTAACATCGCATTGATCAGCTATGCTGACGGTGAGAAAGCTTATATCTTAGCTCCTGTTGGATTACAGGTTGGAGACAAGGTTATGAATGGTGCAAATGCTGACATCAAAGTTGGTAACTGCTTACCATTAGAAGCAATTCCGGTTGGTACTGAGGTACACAACATTGAATTATATCCAGGCAAGGGTGGACAGTTGGTTCGTTCTGCTGGTAACTCAGCACAGCTTATGGCTAAGGAAGGCAAGTATGCAACACTTCGTTTGCCATCAGGCGAGATGAGAATGGTTCCAATCATTGCACGTGCAACAGTTGGACAGGTTGGTAATATTGAGCACGGCCTTGTTAATATTGGTAAGGCTGGACGTAAGCGTCATATGGGTATCAGACCTACAGTTCGTGGTTCCGTAATGAACCCTAACGACCATCCACACGGTGGTGGTGAAGGTAAGACTAGTATCGGTAGACCAGGTCCATGTACTCCATGGGGTAAACCGGCACTCGGACTTAAGACACGTAAGAAGAATAAGCATTCTAACAAGATGATCGTTAGAACAAGAGACGGTAAGAGTATTAAATAATTTAAGGAGGTTTGACATATGGCTCGTTCACTTAAAAAAGGACCATTTGCAGATGAGCATTTGCTTAAGAAAGTCGATGCTATGAATGCTAGTAATGACAAGCAGGTTATTAAGACCTGGTCTCGTCGTTCTACTATCTTTCCTAGCTTCGTAGGACATACAATTGCAGTTTATGACGGAAGAAGACATGTGCCTGTATATGTTACAGAGGATATGGTTGGTCACAAACTTGGTGAGTTTGTTGCTACTAGAACATACAGAGGACATGGCAAGGACGAAAAGAAATCAAAACTTAGATAATCAGATTTGAAAGGAGGGTTCATCCATGGCAAAAGGACATAGATCCCAGATTAAAAGAGAAAGAAATGCAAATAAGGATACAAGACCTTCAGCTAAGGTTTCTTACGCTAGAGTTTCTGTAACCAAAGCATGTTTCGTTTTAGATGCCATCAGAGGTAAGGATGTACAGACTGCACTTGCTATCTTAGCTTACAATCCAAGATATGCATCAAGTGTAATAGAGAAGTTATTAAAGTCAGCAATTGCTAACGCTGAGAATAACAACGGAATGAAGATGGAAGACCTTTATATTGCAGAGTGTTATGCAAATAAGGGACCAACAATGAAGAGAATTCAACCAAGAGCACAGGGTAGAGCTTATAGAATCGAGAAGAGAACAAGCCATATCACAATCGTGCTTGATGAAAGATAAGGAGGCAAATAATGGGACAGAAAGTAAATCCTCATGGTTTGAGAGTCGGCGTCATCAAGGATTGGAATTCTAGATGGTATGCTGATACAAAAGATGGTGAATTTGCAAACAACTTAGTAGAAGATAATACAATTCGTAAGTTCCTCAAGAAGAGACTTTACAGTGCTCAGGTTTCTAAGATTGAGATCGAGAGAGCATCTGATAGATTGAAAGTTATCATTTACACAGCTAAGCCTGGCGTTGTAATTGGTAAGGGTGGTTCTGAGATCGAAGCACTCAAGAAAGAAGTTGCAAAGTTAACAGACAAGAAGTTAATGGTTGACGTTAAGGAAGTTAAGAGACCAGATGCAGATGCTCAGTTAGTAGCTGAGAACATTGCAGCACAGTTAGAGAACCGTATCTCTTTCCGTCGTGCAATGAAGTCTTGCATGGGCAGAACAATGAAGACTGGAGCATTAGGAATTAAGACTTCTGTTTCTGGACGTTTAGGTGGTGCTGATATGGCTCGTACAGAGTTCTACAGTGATGGAACAATTCCTCTTCAGACACTTCGTGCAGATATTGACTATGGTTTCGCTGAGGCTAACACAACTTATGGTAAGGTTGGTGTTAAGACTTGGATTTATCATGGTGAAGTACTTCCAACTAAGAACAATAAGGAAGGGAGCGATAAATAAATGTTAATGCCAAAAAGAACAAAACATAGAAAGCAGTTTAGAGGTTCTATGGCTGGTAAAGCTACTAGAGGTAACACAATCAGCAATGGTGAATATGGTATCGTTGCTTTAGAGCCAGCTTGGATTAAATCAAATCAGATCGAAGCAGCCCGTGTCGCTATGACTCGTTACGTAAAGCGTACTGGTAAAGTTTGGATTAAGATTTTCCCTGATAAGCCTTATACATCTAAGCCTATCGGTGTTCGTATGGGTAAAGGTAAAGGTAACGTAGAAGGATGGGTAGCAGTTGTTAAGCCTGGTCGTGTAATGTTCGAGATCGCAGGTGTTCCAGAGGAGACTGCAAAGGAAGCATTGAGACTTGCAACTCATAAGTTACCTATTAAGTGTAAGATTGTTTCGAAAGCAGATTTAGAAGGAGGTGCAGGCAGTGAAAACTAAGGAATATCGTGATGATTTAAAGTCTAAGAACGTGGATGAGTTGAATGCAGAGTTAGTAGCTGCTAAGAAGGAATTATTCAATTTGAGATTCCAGAATGCAACAAATCAGTTAGAGAATACAAGCAGAATTAAAGAGGTTAGAAGAAATATTGCAAGAATTCAGTCAATCATGACTGAGAAGGCAAATGCTTAGTTATCATGAAAGGAGGATTTTATTGTGGATAGAAATCTAAGAAAAACACGTGTAGGTATCGTAACAAGTGATAAGATGGATAAAACAATTGTTGTTTCAATCATTGATAACGTTAAGCATCCTCTTTATGGTAAGATCGTAAAGAGAACTTACAAGTTAAAGGCACATGATGAGAACAATGAGTGTCATATCGGCGATAGAGTAAGAGTAATGGAGACAAGACCTTTATCTAAGGATAAGAGATGGAGACTTGTAGAAATTATAGAGAAAGCTAAATAATCAAGGAGGCAAATACAATGGTTCAACAGGAAACAAGACTTAAAGTTGCTGATAATACCGGAGCAAAAGAGTTACTTTGCATCAGAGTATTAGGCGGATCAACTAGAAGATATGCAAATATCGGAGATATCATCGTTGCCTCTGTTAAAGATGCAACACCAGGCGGTGTTGTAAAGAAGGGTGACGTTGTTAAGGCTGTTGTTGTCCGTACAAAGAAGGGCGCACGTCGTAAAGATGGTTCTTATATCAAGTTCGATGAGAATGCAGCAGTCATCATCAAGGATGATTTGAATCCAAGAGGTACTCGTATTTTCGGGCCTGTAGCAAGAGAGCTTAGAGATAAGAAGTTCATGAAGATCGTTTCATTAGCACCAGAAGTTTTATAAGGAGGTGTCAGGATGGCAACCAGCAAGATTAAAAAAGACGACTTAGTTCAGGTAATCACTGGTAAAGACAAGGGTAAAACCGGTAAGGTATTATCAGTAGATACCAAAAATAATAAAGTATTAGTTGAGGGTGTCAACATGGTTTCAAAGCATTCAAAGCCAAGTATGACGAATCAGCAGGGTGGTATCATTGAGATGGAAGCACCTATTGATCTTTCTAACGTAATGTATGTTCACAAGGGTAAGCCAGTAAGAATTGGTTTCCAGGGTGAGAAGAAGGACAAAGTTCGTGTTGCTAAAGTGAATGGCAAGTTAGAGAAGATTGACTAATTAAGGAAGGAGGCCGTAGAAGTTGAGTAGATTAAAAGAACAGTACAATAGCGAGATCAAAGACGCTATGGTAAAGAAATTCGGTTATAAGAACGTTATGGAGATTCCTAAGCTTGAGAAGATCGTTATCAACATGGGTGTTGGTGAAGCGAAGGAAAATCACAAACTTTTAGATACAGCAGTTCAGGATTTAGAGACCATTACAGGTCAGAAGGCAGTTGTTACCCGTGCAAAGAAGTCTGTCGCAAACTTCAAGTTAAGAGAGGGTATGCCAATTGGATGTAAGGTTACTTTAAGAGGCGAGAGAATGTATGAGTTCGCAGATCGTTTGATCAATCTTGCATTGCCACGTGTTCGTGACTTTAGAGGTATTAATCCAAACGCATTCGATGGAAGAGGTAACTATGCATTAGGTATCAAGGAGCAGTTAATTTTCCCTGAAATCGAGTATGATAAGGTAGACAAAGTAAGAGGTATGGATATTATTTTCGTAACTACTGCTAAGACAGACGAGGAAGCTCGCGAGTTATTAACCTTATTTGGTATGCCATTTAAGAAATAATAGGAGGAAGATTCATGGCTAAGAAAGCAATGGTTGTTAAACAACAACGTAAACAGAAATTCTCTACTAGAGAATATACTCGTTGTAAAGTTTGTGGACGTCCACATTCAGTGTTAAAGAAATACGGAATCTGCAGAATCTGCTTCCGTGAGTTAGCATACAAGGGCGAGATCCCAGGCGTTAAGAAAGCAAGCTGGTAGAATTTTTGAAGGAGGTAAATGACAATGACAGATCCAATCGCAGATATGCTTACTAGAATTCGCAATGCGAATACTGCTAAACATGATACAGTTGATGTTCCTGCTTCAAAGATGAAAGAAGCAATTGCTAACATTCTTTTAGAAGAAGGTTATATTAAGGCTGTTGATATTGTTGAAGAAGGTAAATTTAAGACAATCCGTATTACATTAAAGTACGGTAAAGATAAGAATGAGAAGATCATTACTGGTATTAAGAGAATCTCTAAGCCAGGTCTTCGTGTATATGCTGGCAAGGACGAACTTCCTAAGGTATTAGGTGGTTTAGGTGTTGCTATCATTTCTACAAACAAAGGTGTATTAACTGACAAGCAGGCTCGTGAAGCTCAGGTTGGCGGCGAAGTATTAGCATTTGTTTGGTAGGCAGAGAACTTAGCGAAAGCAAGCTGATAAGCGCAGCTTGAGCTTAGTCGTAGCCATGTCGACGCCCTTAACGAGCGAAGCGAGTTTAGTAGTCGACTAGGCGGAGGGAATTTAACAGATATTATAACCCCCTTTAAGGGGCATAGAATTTAAGGAGGTAACGGCATGTCACGTATCGGAAGAATGCCTATCGCTATACCAGCAGGCGTAACTGTTGATATTGCAGAAAATAATCAAGTGACTGTAAAAGGACCAAAGGGTACACTTACGAGAGTATTACCAGCGGAAATGGACATTAAGCTTGAGGATGATCATGTAGTTGTAACCAGACCTAATGATTTAAAGAAGATGAAGTCTTTACATGGTCTTACAAGAACTTTAATTCACAACATGGTAGTTGGTGTAACTGAAGGTTATACAAAGGTATTAGAGGTAAATGGTGTTGGTTACAGAGCTCAGAAGCAGGGTAAGAAGTTAACATTAAGTTTAGGTTATTCTCACCCAGTAGAGATGGAAGATCCAGAAGGATTAGAGTCTAAGGTAGATGGTAACACAATTACCATTTCAGGTATCGATAAAGAAAAAGTTGGCCAGTACGCTGCTGAGATCAGAGAGAAGAGAGCACCGGAACCATATAAGGGTAAAGGTATCAAGTATGCTGATGAAGTTATCAGACGTAAAGTTGGTAAGACTGGTAAGAAATAATTAAAGGAGTGAGATAGATGATTAAGAAAGAGTCAAGAAGTAAGGTTCGTGCAAAAAAGCACTTAAGAATCCGTAATCGCTTTAGTGGCACTGCTGAGAGACCACGTTTAGCTGTATTTAGAAGTAATAATCATATGTACGCTCAAATTATTGATGATACAGTTGGTAATACTTTAGTGTCTGCATCTACAGTACAGAGCGAAGTGAAATCAGAGATCGAGAAGACAAATAATGTGGATGCTGCTGCATACTTAGGCAAGGTAATTGCTAAGAAAGCATTAGATAAGGGAATCACAACAGTTGTCTTTGATAGAGGCGGATTTATATATCAGGGTAAAGTTAAAGCGTTAGCAGATGCAGCTAGAGAAGCTGGTCTGGAATTCTAATAAGGAGGAAAACAATTTATGAAGCATACTATTATTGATGCTAGTCAGTTAGAATTAGAAGAACAGGTAGTTGCCATCAAGCGTGTAACCAAGGTTGTTAAAGGTGGACGTAACATGAGATTTGCTGCGCTTGTAGTTGTTGGTGATAAGAATGGTCATGTTGGTGCTGGTATCGGTAAAGCAGCCGAGATTCCAGAAGCTATCCGTAAAGGAAAAGAAGATGCAATTAAGAGTCTTGTAGAAGTTCCAATTAACGAGAATGGAAGTATCCCTCATGATTGGACTGGCGTATTCGGAAGTGCATCTGTACTTTTGAAGACATCTCCAGAAGGTACTGGTATCATCGCTGGTGGTCCTGCACGTAAGGTGTTGGAGCTTGCTGGTTACAAGAATATCCGTACAAAGTCTTTAGGTTCCAATAATAAGCAGAACGTAGTTCTTGCTACAATTAATGGACTTACCAATATTAAGACTCCTGAAGAGGTTGCAAAACTTCGTGGAAAATCTGTTCAAGAGATTTTAGGTTAAGGAGGATTTAGAAAATGGCAGATAAGGTAAGAGTTACTTTAGTAAAGTCTCCTATCGGAGCAGTTCCAAAACATAAAAAGACTTTGGAAGCATTAGGACTTAGAAAGTTAAATAAGAGTGTTGAGCTTCCAAACAACGATGCAACCAAGGGAATGGTATTCCAGGTTAAGCATTTAGTAAAGGTAGAAGAGATTTAATAAGATTTGAGATAAGGAGGTGTGCATAAATGAATTTATCTACATTAAAGCCAGCAGAGGGTTCTAAGCACAGTGATAATTTCAGAAAAGGCCGTGGTCATGGATCTGGAAATGGTAAGACTGCAGGTAAGGGTCATAAAGGACAGAAGGCTCGTTCAGGAGCTACTAGACCAGGTTTCGAAGGTGGTCAGATGCCTTTGTATAGAAGACTTCCAAAGAGAGGATTTACATGTCCAAGCTCAAAGGAAATCGTTGCAATCAATGTTTCTGCATTGAACGCATTTGAGGATGGCACTGAAGTAGGTGTTGAGACATTGATCGGTGCTGGAATCGTTAGCAATCCTAAGGATGGCGTTAAGATTTTAGGAAATGGTGAGTTAACAAAGAAGCTTACTGTTAAGGCGAATGCATTTAGCGCTTCTGCAGTAGAGAAAATTGAGGCTCTTGGTGGAAAAGCAGAGGTGATGTAATATGTTCAAAACCTTAATAAATGCATTCAAGATCGAGCAGTTAAGGAAAAGAATATTTTACACATTTTGGATTATATTAGTTGTACGTTTGGGGTGTCAATTGCCAATTCCTGGCATTGACGCCGCTCAGGTACAGGCATATTTACAAAGTGTTGTGGGAAGTTCTTACAGCTTTATTGACTCGTTTACAGGTGGATCATTTCTATCTATGTCAGTATTTGCATTAAGTGTTACACCATACATTACCGCATCCATTATCATGCAGTTATTGACCATTGCTATCCCGGCATTGGAAGAGATGCAGCGTGATGGTGAAGATGGAAGAAAAAAGATGAACAAGATTACCCGTTATGTATCGGTTGGTCTTGCAATCATTGAGAGTGCAGGTCTTTCTATTGGTTTCTCTAGACAGGGTGCACTGACAGACACAAGCGTATTTACAATTCTTACAATTATCGTAACCCTGACAGCAGGAAGCTGTATCATTATGTGGTTAGGTGAGAGAATCTCAGATAAGGGTATTGGTAATGGTATTTCCATTATCTTGTTGATCAATATTGTATCCCGTATGCCAAATGATTTCTCTAATCTTTACATCATGTTTGTAAAGGGTAAAGATATTGTACAGTCTGTAATTGCAGTTTGTATTATTGTAGCAGTTGTAATTGGTACAACAATTCTTGTTATCATATTACAGGATGCTGAGAGAAGAATTCCAGTACAGTATTCAAAGAAAGTACAGGGTAGAAAGATGGCTGGTGGACAGTCAAGCTACATACCTCTTAAGGTGAATACCGCAGGAGTTATTCCAATTATCTTTGCAAGTTCACTGTTGTCTGTTCCTTCTATTATTATTAATCTGTTCAATATGAACGTTGGAACAACTGCACAGAAGATTATGCAGGGATTGAATCAGAATTACTGGTTTAATGCTGAATATCCATGGGCATCTGTTGGATTGATCATTTACATTGTTTTGAATATTATCTTTGCTTATTTCTATACTTCCATTACTTTTAATCCAATGGAAGTAGCAAATAATATGAAAAAGAGTGGTGGATTTATCCCAGGTATCCGTCCGGGTAAGGCAACACAGGATTACTTGAATAAGATTCTTAACTATATTGTTTTGATCGGTGTAATTGGATTGTTGATCGTTGCATTGATTCCAATTTTCTTCAACGGTGCATTCAAAGCGGATGTTTCCTTTGGAGGTACTTCATTGATCATTATCGTAGGAGTTATCCTTGAGACAATGAAACAGTTAGAGTCACAGATGTTAGTACGCAATTATTCTGGATTCCTGAATAATTAAATATAAGAAACACGAAAACTGCGTTTATTGGATAAATAGGCGCAGCTTTCGTACGTTCATAGAGAAGATTTCATATAAAAGGAGGAAGAGGTTATGAAGATTATCATGTTAGGAGCGCCTGGAGCAGGTAAAGGAACACAGGCAAAAATGATTGCAGCAAAGTACAATATCCCACACATTTCAACAGGTGATATTTTCCGTGCCAACATTAAGAATGGTACAGAACTTGGTGCTAAGGCGAAAGAGTACATGGACAAGGGATTACTTGTACCAGATGAGTTGGTAGTAGATCTTGTGATCGATCGATTCAAAGAGCCTGATTGTAAGAATGGATATGTGTTAGATGGTTTCCCAAGAACCATTCCACAGGCAGAAGCATTAGATAAAGCTTTGACAGCAATCGGGGAAAGCGTTGACTATGCGATCAATGTAGAAGTTCCAGATGAGAATATCGTTCGCAGAATGGGTGGCAGACGTGCATGTGTAGGTTGTGGAGCAACTTATCATATTGTATATAGCCCGACCAAAGTAGAGGGTAAATGTGATACATGTGGTGGTGATCTGATCATTCGTGATGATGACAAGCCGGAGACTGTTCAGAACAGACTTGCAGTATATCATGAGCAGACACAGCCATTGATTGATTATTATACAAACAAAGGAATTATTGCTGAGGTAGACGGAACACAGGATATGAATGATGTCTTTGCAGCAATCGTTAAGATTTTAGGTGAATAACAATGGCAGTTTCAATTAAGTCTAGTGCAGAAATTGAACTCATGCGTGAGGCGGGAAGAATTCTCGCCATCACACATGATGAACTTGCAAAGCAAGTGAAACCGGGTATGTCCACATTGGAGGTAGACCGGATTGGAGAAGAGATTATCAGAAGTTATGGATGTATCCCATCTTTTCTGAATTATAATGGATATCCAGCTTCGATTTGTGTTTCAATCAATGAAGAAGTTGTACATGGTATCCCAAATGAACATCGGATCATACAGGAGGATGATATTGTAAGTTTGGACGCAGGTGTTATATACAAAGGATATCATTCTGATGCGGCAAGAACTTTAATTATGCCGGCTGTGTCGGATGAAGTGAAGAAACTGGTGGAAGTAACAAAACAATCATTTTTTGAAGGTATCAAACAGGCGGTTGCTGGCAATCATATAGTTGATATTGGAAGAGCAGTTCAGAAGTATGCAGAGTCCTATGGATATTCGGTCGTGAGAGATCTGGTTGGTCATGGAGTAGGATCTAAGCTGCATGAAGAACCGGAAGTTCCAAACTTTGGCGGACTTCGAAGAGGTATGAAGCTTCGCCCAGGTATGACGATTGCGGTAGAACCAATGATTAACATGGGCGTATACGATGTGTACTGGGAAGATGATGACTGGACCGTCGTAACAATGGATGGCATGCCATCTGCGCATTATGAGAATACCATTCTAATAACAGAGGGAGAACCAGAGATTCTTTCACAGGCTCCCGGCATTGCACTATAATATAGAAGAAACAGTGCAATATGCAAAGAGTCATATGAGATTATAAAACAGGAGGATTTGTAGATATGTCAAAGGCAGATGTAATTGAGATTGAAGGAACTGTAGTAGAGAAGTTGCCAAATGCAATGTTCAAAGTAGAATTGGAAAATGGTCATGAAGTATTAGCACATATCAGTGGAAAGCTTAGAATGAACTATATTAAAATTTTACCTGGTGATAAGGTTACGTTGGAATTATCTCCGTATGATCTGACCAAGGGTCGTATTAAATGGAGAGAAAAGTAAGAAATCTGTAAATTTTTTCATATTTATCGAAAAAATTACTTGCAATGAAAAGGCATAGATGATAGAATAGTTATTCGTAGCGGACTTTTTACAGAAAAGTTGGCGAACCGTTTTGAAAGGAGAGATTTTAATGAAGGTTAGAGCATCCGTAAAACCAATTTGCGATAAGTGCAAAATCATTAAAAGAAAAGGTAGTATCAGAGTTATCTGTGAGAACCCAAAGCATAAGCAGAGACAGGGATAATATGATGATAGCCCATCAGTAACCCAGAATGCTTAGTAACCAAAGTAGCACTGTATTCCCAGTGTGAAGTTCCTTCTATATTATCATTATTAATATGGAAGATGATTTTTGAAAGCGGCTGTAGTATAGGTTGTCATTAGCCTATGCAACATATCAATAGAATGGATACTGAAAGTAACACGTATGCATTTCACCCGTTTGTTATGATACATACGGATACGTCAAGGCTTACAGATATTCACAAGGAAGAAAAAGTATTAATTTATGGAGGTGCACAGTCACAATGGCTCGTATTTCAGGTGTAGATTTACCAAGAGAAAAACGTATTGAGATCGGTCTTACTTACATTTATGGTATCGGACTTACATCATCTCAGCGTATTTTAAAAGAAGCAAATGTTAATCCTGATACCCGTGTTCGTGATTTAACTGATGATGAGGTTAAGAGAATCAGTGAGATCATCAATGAGACACAGGTGGTAGAAGGTGATTTACGTAGAGAGATCGCTTTGAATATTAAGCGTTTACAGGAGATCGGTTGTTACCGTGGTAAACGTCATAGACAGGGCTTGCCAGTTCGTGGTCAGAAGACTAAGACAAACGCAAGAACACGTAAGGGTCCTAAGAGAACCGTTGCAAATAAGAAGAAGTAATTTGGATAGATTAGATTTTATTTATTATTAGCAGGAGGTTTAGTTTAATGGCTAAAGTTACAAAAAAAGTGACGAAGAAGCGTGTTAAGAAGAACGTTGAGCACGGTCAGGCACACATTCAGTCATCTTTTAATAATACAATTGTTACATTAACCGATAATGAAGGTAATGCACTTTCATGGGCAAGTGCTGGTGAGTTAGGATTTAAAGGTTCTAAGAAGTCAACTCCTTACGCAGCACAGATGGCAGCAGAGACTGCAACTAAGGCAGCTCTTATTCACGGTTTGAAGAAGGTTGACGTTATGGTTAAGGGACCAGGTTCTGGTCGTGAGGCAGCAATTCGTGCGCTTCAGGCAGCAGGTCTTGAAGTATTGAGTATTCGTGACGTGACTCCAGTTCCACATAATGGATGTCGTCCACCAAAACGTAGAAGAGTGTAATAGGAGGTACAATTAGATGGCAGTAGATAGAACCCCAGTTCTTAAGAGATGCAGATCTTTAGGTATGGAGCCTCAAGTTCTTGGAATTGATAAGAAGTCAAATAGACAGTTAGTTAGAGCAAATAGAAAGATGAGCGAGTATGGTTTACAGCTTCGTGAGAAACAGAAAGCTAAGTTCATCTATGGCGTATTAGAGAAACCTTTCCGTAATCTTTACGCAACTGCAGAGAGAATGAAAGGATTAACAGGTCCGAACTTAATGGTTCTCTTAGAGTGCAGATTAGATAACGTTGTATATCGTTTAGGTTTCGCTAGAACTCGTAAAGAAGCTAGACAGATCGTTGATCATAAGCATGTATTAGTAAATGGTAAGCGTGTGAATATCCCTTCTTACAGAGTAAAGGCTGGAGATAAGATTGAGATCCGCGAGAAGAGCAAATCTTTACAGAGATACAAAGACATTTTAGAGGTTACAGCAGGAAGATTAGTTCCAGCATGGTTAGAGTCTGATCAGGAGAACCTTTGCGGTACTGTTACAGAGTTACCATTAAGAGAGCAGATTGATGTTCCTGTTAATGAAACACTTATCGTCGAGTTATATTCTAAGTAGTCAATAATCGGTAGATTATGAAACCTAAAGGAGGTTCCGAACGTGTTTGAATTCGAAAAACCAAGAATTGAGATCGCAGAGATTTCAGAAGACAACAGATACGGTAAATTTGTAGTAGAACCTTTAGAGAGAGGCTATGGTACAACCCTTGGTAACTCTTTGAGAAGAATTATGTTATCATCTTTGCCAGGTTCCGCTGTTAGTTATGTAAAGATCAAAGGTGTTTTACATGAGTTCAGCTCAATTCCAGGCGTAAAAGAAGATGTAACTGAGATTATCATGAACATCAAGGAATTGGCAATTAAGAATAATAGCAGCTCTAATGAGCCAAAGCAGGCTTATATTGAGTATGTTGGCGAAGGTGTGGTTACCGCAGCAGATATTCATGTAGATAGTGACATTGAGATTTTGAATCCGGATCAGGTGATCGCAACATTAAGTGGTCCGGATGCAAGATTTGATATGGAACTTACTATCACAAAAGGTAGAGGTTATGTTGGATCTGACAAGAATAAGAAAGATGATACATCCATTGATGTTATCGCTATCGATTCCATTTACACACCAGTTGAGCGTGTGAATCTCACAGTAGAGAATACTCGTGTAGGTCAGATTACAGATTATGATAAGCTTACATTAGATGTATATACCAATGGTACATTAGCTCCAGATGAGGCAGTAAGCTTAGCTGCAAAAGTATTAAGTGAGCATTTGAGTTTGTTTATTGATCTATCAGAGAATGCCAAGTCAGCAGAGGTTATGGTAGAGAAAGAAGACAACGAGAAAGAGAAAGTATTAGAGATGAACATTGATGAATTGGAGTTATCCGTTCGTTCATTCAACTGCTTGAAGAGAGCAGGTATTAATACAGTAGAAGAGCTGACAAGCAAGACTCCGGAAGATATGATGAAAGTTCGTAACTTAGGACGTAAGTCTTTAGAAGAAGTGCTGAATAAGTTAAAAGAATTAGGTCTTTCATTGAATAACGGAGAAGAATAATAAGAAGAGAGAACACTTAAGCCGAAGGTTTAGTAAGCAAAGTGAAGGAGGAAATACATCATGGCAATGTATAGAAAGCTTGGAAAGAAGCAGGCAGCAAGAAAAGCGTTACTTCGTAATCAGGTAACACAGTTATTATATAACGGTAAGATTAAGACAACAGAAGCAAGAGCAAAAGAGATTCGTAAGATTGCTGAGAGCTTAATCACAATGGCAGTGAAAGAGAAAGATAACTATGATGAAGTTACTGTAACTGCTAAGGTTGCTAAGAAAGACAAAGATGGTAAGAGAGTCAAAGAAGTTGTAGATGGTAAGAAAGTTACTGTTTATGATGAAGTTGAGAAGACTGTTAAGAAAGATCAGCCATCTAAGTTACATGCAAGAAGACAGATGTTAAAGGTTCTTTATCCTGTAGTTGAGGTTCCTACTGATGCTGCTGGTAAGAAGAGAGGAACTAAGAAGGTTGACTTAACTGAGAAGTTATTCAACGAGTATGGCCCTAAGTATGCTGGACGTAATGGTGGTTACACAAGAATCATCAAGATCGGACCTCGTAAGGGTGATGCTGCAATGGAAGTTATCATTGAGTTAGTATAAGACAATAGATGATGTTCATGGGGACTGTAGTGTTACAGTCCCCTGTTTTTGCATTATAGGAAAGTTCGTCCATAAAGCAAAAATGCTCCGCTTGGAATTTGCATCTTGCAGACATGGAGATAGAGGAATACGAAAGTATTATTTGATCTAGGATAAGATTTTCGCATTCTTCTATTAGACAATATAATAGCCGGGAGAGAACAATGGATATAAGAAAGAAATTGATTGATATTAAGAATGTGACATTTGAATATTTTCGACGAGATGCAGAAGGCAATGTGCAGGATATGGTAGAGGCTTTGAAAGATGTTTCACTTGAGGTGGAGGAAGGACAGTTTATTGCCATTTTAGGCAGAAATGGATCTGGTAAATCCACACTTGCCAAGCATATCAATGCCCTGTTATTCCCCAGCGAGGGCGAGGTTATAATAGATGGCATGAGTACTGAAGAGGAAGAAAATCATTTACTGATACGGCAGACAGCAGGAATGGTTTTTCAGAATCCGGACAATCAGATTGTAGGCAATCTGGTAGAAGAAGATGTGGCATTTGGACCGGAGAATTTGGGGGTGCCAACAGCTGATATTTGGAATCGGGTGGATGCGGCATTGAATGAAACGGGAATGGAGAAACTTCGCAATCAGTCACCGAATCATCTGTCGGGAGGGCAGAAACAGCGTGTTGCAATTGCAGGAGTGCTGGCAATGCATCCGAAGTGTATTATATTTGATGAAGCAACTGCAATGTTAGATCCTCAGGGAAGAAAAAATATGATTACAGTAGCAAAGCGGTTGCAGGAAGAGAATGGAATTACTGTCATTTTGATTACCCATCACATGGATGAGGTGTTGGCGGCTGATCAGGTTTTTGTGATGAAAGATGGACATGTAGTAGCACAGGGCGCGCCTGAACTGATTTTTACTCAGAAGACGTTATTGGAAGAGTGTGGATTGTGTCTGCCCGTATTTTATCAATATATGGAACAGATGCATCAGGATGGGATTCTGACAGACAGAATGTGTAGTCGGATTCATACGGAACAGGATTTACTTGCGTGTCTGAAAGAGGTATATACACAAGAGAGGACAGGAGATTCCGCAGGTAAGGATGAAACGATAGATAAGGCTTTTCTGGACTATCCGACAGATGGAGTGGGCAAATCAAAAGAAGGACTTTTACTGAATCATGTCAGCTATATATATAACAAGGGATATGCGGATGAACGTAAGGCGTTAGATGATGTGTCATTGCATATTGGCAAAGGAGAATTTGTCGCTGTCATTGGACATACGGGATCTGGAAAGTCCACTTTGATGCAACATTTGAATGGTTTATATCTTCCAACAGAAGGAAATGTCTATTATGATGGACAGGACATAACAGATGCTGATTTCTCAATGAAGGAATTACGCCAGAAAGTTGGCCTTGTTTTTCAATATCCGGAGTACCAGTTGTTTGCTGAGACGGTGGAGAAAGATGTATGTTTTGGCCCGGAGAATATGGATATAAGCCGGGTAGAAGCTCAGAAACGTGCATATGAGGCAATCGAGGCGGTTGGATTGCCGGATACGATATATGATAGTTCACCACTGCAGTTATCGGGTGGTCAGAAAAGAAGGGTTGCAATGGCAGGTATTCTGGCTATGCAGCCGGAGTATCTGGTGTTAGATGAACCAACAGCAGGACTTGATCCGTATTCAGCAAAGGCAATTTTACAGATGTTGAAAGATCTGCAACAGAAGCAAGGTATTGGAATTGTGCTGGTTTCTCATTCGATGGAAGAGGTTGCTGAATATGCAGATCGGATTATTGTTATGGATCAGGGTAGGAAGTGTATGGATGGTCCGGTGTGGGCCGTGTATAATCAGCTATACCGGTTAGAGAAATTGGGGCTTTCCGTTCCGGTTGGCAACCGGATTCTGGTTACCCTGCGACAAATGGGATATTCCGTTAATACACAGATAAATCGTATGGAAGATATTTTTGCAGAATTAGCCCGCTGGAAAAGTCTGATGGGAAAGCAGGTATAACAGTATGATGAAAGATATGACGATTGGACAATTCTATAATACAGATTCTGTTATTCACCGGTTAGATCCGAGAGTCAAAGTTATATTTACTTTGATTTATGTGATGAGTTTGTTCTTCTCAAGAAATCCGGTATTATATGTAGCAGCATTTGCAGTGCTGGTTTTCTATATAAAGTTGTCAAAGGTTCCGATTTCCTTTATTATGAAAGGATTGAAGGCATTAGGGATGATCATTTTATTTACAGTGGTGATTAATCTGTTTACTGTTCAAGGAGCAAAAACTCTTGTGGAGTGGCATTTTATCCGAATAACAGATGCAGGTCTTAAGTCGGCAATTTATCTGGGACTGCGACTTTGCTTTATGATCATCGGCTCAAGTATGATGACATATACCACGACTCCGAATGCATTAACAGATGGCTTGGAAAAGATGCTGGGATGGATGAAGAAAATCCATGTTCCGGTACATGAATTTGCAATGATCATGGCAATTGCATTACGGTTTGTTCCGATTCTGGTAGATGAATTGGATAAGATTATGAAAGCACAGATGGCCAGAGGAGTCGATTTTAAAGAGGGAAATCTGATGGCAAGATTGAAGAAACTTGTGCCAATTATTATTCCGTTGTTTGTATCTGCCGTGCGGCGTAGTAATGAGCTAGCATTGGCGATGGATGCCAGATGTTATCATGGCGGAGAAGGCAGAACAAAGATGAAACCACTGCAATATAAGAGAAATGATAGGATTGCTTATGTTTTTGTGATGATTTATCTGGTGATGATGATCGCAATAGCAATTCACTTTTGACTTTATGGGAAAGGCAAAAGAAAAGATAATAGATTTTTAATGCAGGTACAAATAAAAGAGGATAAAATAATGGAAGGAAATAGCAATAAAAATAGAAATAAAATGTGATAAAACGAAGATAAACTTATCACATTTTTTATGAAGCGCGATTTGGACTCAGATGAGGAGGTGTGTATGGGAAAGAAGCGAATCAAATTAACGGTTGCTTATGATGGAACCAATTATTGTGGATGGCAGATCCAAAAGAATGGTATTACAGTGGAAGAAGTTTTGAACCGGACAATATCGAAGTTTTTTCAAGAAGAGATTACGGTAATTGGAGCAAGCAGAACGGATTCCGGGGTGCATGCTTTGGGAAATGTGGCGGTTTTTGATGCAGAAGTTACGATGCCGCCGGAGAAGATCAGTTATGCGATCAATAATTTATTACCGGATGACATTCGAATCCAAAAGTCGGAAGAGGTAGCACCGGATTTTCATCCAAGATATTGTGATACAAGAAAGACATATGAATATCAGATCTACAATGCACAGTTCCCGAATCCGCTTGTCCGGCTGTATTCGCATTTTGTATATTATCATTTGGATGAAGAAAAGATGCAGCAGGCGGCAGATTATCTGGTGGGAGAACATGATTTCAAGAGTTTCTGTACGCCGAAAGATGACGTGGAGAATACAGTACGAACCATATATTATATCAAGGTGATCCGGGAAGGGGATCTTGTGAAGGTTCGGATTAATGGAAATGGCTTCCTATATAATATGGTAAGAATTATTGTTGGTTCTTTGATGAAAGTGGGGATGGGAATGATCCCGCCGGAATATGTAAAGGAGATTTTAGAAGCAAAAGATCGCACCAAAGCCGGACACAAAGCGGCGGCCTGTGGATTAACTTTGATTGAAATTGAATATTTGTAGATTGGTTATAGAATGGATTTGTAGAGGAAAGATTTTCCTATGAATATCAAAGATAAATGAATATTGTTAAAAAATTTCTCAAGAACTTCACAATTGTATTGTATCGTAAATAACGAATACGTGTTAGGAAGACAGAAAAGAAGTTTGAAAGAGAGACACGAATAAAGAAATAAGAAAGGATAGGAGAGAATTATGCAACGAATAGGTAAACGATTAATTAGTATGGTCATGGCAGCAACACTTTGCGTTACCCTGATCACACCGATGGGGTCCGGTCAGGTCTATGCAACGGAGAATACGACTCCGGTACAGTCGGAAGAGGGAACGACATCTGGGGAAGGTGAGCAAAAGGTACAGTATAAGCTTGTATTCCAGGAAAATTTGACTATAGCACAAGGAAAAGAGCTTAAGCTTGCTGGTTATGTAAAACTTCAAAAAGAAGATGGTTCTGCAGCAGATATGAAGTTAGAGGATGGAACATTGGCATATTCTGTTGCACCAGATAATATCCTTGCTGTAGCAGAGGATGGAACGGTAACTGTTAAGGATAGTGCTAAAGCAAAGGATGAAGCAACTGTGACGGTTACTTGGACATCAAATGCAGATCCTTCAGTTAAAACGGAGGGCAGCATTAAGATTACAGTAGAATCTAGCGAAACACCATCAGAGAAAAAGATTGAGATTGTTGAGGATAATAAGGTAATAAAAGAAAAGACAATCGCATTGCGTGATACATATGATCTGTCGAAATACATTGTTGTTTCACCGGAAGATGGTAATAAGGAATTTACATATACTGTGGAGACAATTTCAGATAATAAAAATGTCGATGTTGTAAGCAAAGATGATAAAGGAATGATCACAGCAAAAAACATTGGTGATGCGAAAGTTACAATTACCAATAAAGATGGGGCATCTGGAGAAATTACAATTCATGTTGTTGATGTTCCGGTTGACTTGGAATTGGAACAATCACATTCTATGAAGGTAGCAGAGACCTACGAGATCAAGGCAAAGCTGGTATGGGCTTCTGGCAAGAAAGATGAATTGAAAGCAGATGCATTAAAGTACATCTTAGAAAAAGATAGTGATAAGGTTGTATCGGTGGATGAGAATGGTAAAGTAACAAGTCTCAAGCAGACTACTTATCCGGCAACGGCACAGATTAAAGTATCTTACACTGCAAGCTATAAAGTAGGAGAGGAATCAAAAGAGAAAAACTGGGAGAAGATCTGTACGATTACAGTAGAAAAATCTCCAATAACCGGTATCAAGATTGATACAACTAAAATGCCTAAAGGTAATTGGAAGATTAACGATACCTACCAGTTACAGTTGAATTTAACACCGGAAGGTGCATCAGCAGAAGATGTTGAATATAAGACATCCGATAAAGATGTAGCAACAGTAAGTAAGACAGGTGAGATCAAGGCAACCGGAATCGGTAAGGCAACGATCACAGCGTATGCAAAAGACAACAAGAATATCAAGGATACAGTTGAGATTAATGTATATCAGACTGTATTTAATGTGGTAGAGCTTGGAGTAAATGGAACTGATGCAAAAGATGATGCAGATGCTCTTAATAAGATACTGAAATATGCAACCAATGTGAATGAAATGATCACGGTCATTATTCCGGATGGAACCTATTATCTTGGAAGTGCTTTGAAAGTATGGACCGAGACAAACATTCAGCTTTCATCAAATGCAGTGATCAAACGTATGCCGAGTGCAGAAGGTAAGTCTATGATTGTAAACCGTACAAGTAAGAACAATGGCGGTTATACAGCAGCGCATGATATTATCATCAGCGGAGGTGTCTGGGATGGTAATACAACCGGAAGTGATCATTCGAACTTACTTTATTTTGGACATGCAAAAAATATTACGATCAGGAATACAACAATCCGCAATGACAGTGGTGCACATTTGATTGAGTTTACCGGTGTGCAGAATGCAGTCGTTGAGAATGTAACATTAACAGGATTTGTATCATGTAAGACGTTAAGTGCTAGTCAGAATGCAGAAAAAGAAGCCATTCAGATTGATCATTGTACCAGTGAGACAAACGCTCCGGGAATGGAGCCATTTGATGGTACAGCGTGTGATGGTATTACAATCCGGAATTGTAACATTTCTAATTATATGGCAGGTATTGGTACACATACACAGGGAGCAAATCCATCTAATAATGTATTGATCGAGAATAATGTATTTTCTAATATTGCCAATGCTTGTGTGAATCTTCCGAATATCCAGAATGTAACCATTCGGAATAACACAGCAAGTAATTTCACAACTTTCCTGTATGCAAGCGGATCACAAGGTGTGGTTGAGAATAACAATATTAATAATGGTGCTTCGTTTGTTCCGGTGACATCAAGTGGGTTGCGCGCGAAGAACGGAATTACGGTATCAAATGGAAGTAATTTTGTAATTAAGAACAATACAATAGAGAATGCACAGTCCAATGGTATCTGCGTATGGAATCAGAGTACAGCAGAGATTACAAGTAATAAGATTCGCAAAAACCAGTTATATGGTGTTCGGACACAGGGTTCCACAGTAACATTTAAGAAGAATAAGGTTAACAAAAATGAGGAAGGAGCATTTGATACATACAAGGATGCAAAGATAACTTCCTCTGACGATATCCGTTCTTATTATATTAATATTAAGAAGAGTTATAAGTACAAAGGTAAAGCTGTGAAACCAAAGATCAAGATCAAAGGGTTGAAGAAGAAGTATTATAAGGTTACTTACAAGAATAATAAGAAACCGGGAACAGCTACGGTTATTATTAAGGGTAAGAAGGGTGTCAAGCAGACATTAAAGATCAAGTTCAAGATCAAGAAGAAATAGAAACCGTTTAGTAAAAGAACTAACATGATATGCGTCAAAGAGGGTGTTGTGGATAACGATGCCCTCTTTTTTGGAAAATGTGGATAAATCCAGAATGTTTCGTTATTTTTGGAAAAATTCGTTGACACACACGGGTCGATGTAATATAATACTTAATTGTGACGATGGAAGAAGTCTGTGCAAAACCATTAGCCCCGGTTTTACATAGTGAGAAGTTGTCTAGGTCAGTATAGGTGCGTGAGAACGCTGTTTCGGACATTGCAGCGAACTTGATATTGCAGCCTGAGGACAGAATTTTATTGGAATTATTTTAAGGAGGAACACCATGAAGAGTTATATGGCAAGCCCATCAACAATTAACAGAGAGTGGTATGTAGTTGACGCTACAGGACATACATTAGGACGTTTAGCATCAGAAGTTGCAAGTGTTTTGAGAGGTAAGAACAAACCAACCTTTACACCACACATCGATACTGGTGATTACGTAATTATTGTGAATGCAGACAAGATCAAAGTAACTGGTAAGAAGTTAGACCAGAAAGTATATTATGATTATTCAGGATATGTTGGCGGAATGAAAGAGACAACATTGAAAGAGCTTTTAGCTAAGAAGCCGGAAGAAGTAATCCGCAGAGCAGTTAAGGGTATGCTTCCAAAGGGACCTTTAGGACGCGAGATGATTACTAAGCTTCATGTATATGCTGGTCCGGAACATAATCATCAGGCACAGCAGCCGAAAGAGTTAGAGATTAAGTATTAATTAAGGAGGACAAAGCAGTGGCTAAAACAGAAAGATATTACGGAACTGGTAGAAGAAAAAGCAGTGTTGCAAGAGTATATTTAGTACCTGGTACAGGTAAGATCACAATTAATAAGAAAGATATGGATGATTACTTCGGTCTTGAGACATTGAAGATTATTGTGAATCAGCCATTCGTTGCTACGAATACAGTAGGAAAGTTTGATGTACTTGTTAATGTTCGTGGTGGTGGATTCACAGGACAGGCTGGTGCTATTCGTCATGGTATTTCAAGAGCATTATTAGAGGCAGATGCTGAGAATCGTCCGGCACTTAAGAAAGCTGGATACCTTACTCGTGATTCTCGTATGAAGGAGAGAAAGAAGTACGGTTTGAAAGCAGCTCGTCGTGCTCCTCAGTTCTCCAAGAGATAATCGATTTCATAATCCAGAGCGTCTCAGGACGTTTCAGAAATACTTATTACATCCCAGGACTTTCGTTCTGGGATGTTTTTGTATAAAAAAATAAGGAAGTATGATATACTTATATGTGAAGATTAGAAATGATTATTGGGAGGTGAAACAACATGCCGGAAATATCACTATTTTATGGAATTCGAGTTACTATGTATTATGATGATCATAATCCACCGCATTTCCATGCAGAGTACAATGGAAATAAAGCAATTATTGAAATTGATACAGCTAGATGCATTAAAGGTGCTTTGCCATCAAGACAATTAAAGTTGATTTTGGCATGGTGTGTTCTACATCAAGATGAGTTGATGCAGAATTGGGAATTATCAAAAGATGGAAAACCGTTAAATAGAATTAATCCACTTGTATAGGAGGTGTGTTTATGTTTCCAAAGGTAGTTCAAGTAATACCAATGAAAGACTATTCAGTATTTGTGTACTTTGAGGATGGGAAAATAGTATGTTATGATATGAAAAACATGTTAGATAAAGAGGTTTTCAAACCATTGAAAGACATTTCCATCTTTGTTGATGCATGTACGGTTATGAATGATACGTTAGCATGGGATATAGGTGGAAATAGAGATGCCGGTCGATGCATTGATATTGATCCTGATACGTTGTATGAATTGCCTTACTGTGAGGAACATATAGCTTAGGTGTAGACTTTTACACTATGGATATGTTTTCGGAATAAGTATTTGTTAGTGAATGAGAAGTTGTGGAACGCCATGAGCAGTCCACCACATAAAACGCGTATGCAACACTTGCTTTAGGGAATCCCCTCTCCATATAATCAAGTGTTTTTTTCAATAAATTCAATACTTTTTGACACCTGTCATTTAATAGAACTAAGGTTATGGAGTGATCTTTACCTCG
>CACWQE010000018.1 GCA_902762905.1 uncultured Lachnospiraceae bacterium
ACAACAATCTTAACAGCAGTTGTTAAGGGTGCTGATGTAACAGTTGACGGAATCAACGCTGCAATGAAGGCTGCTGCTTCTGAGTCATTCGGTTACAACACAGATCCTATCGTATCTTCAGATGTTATCGGTATGAGATATGGTTCATTGTTTGATGCAACTCAGACAATGGTATCTAAGATCGCTGATGACTTATATGAGGTTCAGGTAGTTTCTTGGTATGATAACGAGAACTCTTACACAAGCCAGATGGTTCGTACAATTAAGTACTTCGCTGAATTAGCATAATTCCGGTTGAATATTAATTGACCTTAAGGGTCCGGTCTTAGTGGACCGGGCTCTTTTTTTACAAATACAACATAATATGAAAGGAGCATGACAATGCTTAATAAGAAATCAGTAGATGATATCAATGTAAAAGGTAAAAAGGTTTTAGTTCGTTGTGATTTTAATGTACCATTGATCGATGGTAAGATCACAGATGAGAACCGTTTAGTAGCAGCACTTCCTACAATCAAGAAGTTGATCGCAGATGGTGGTAAGATTATCCTTTGCTCTCATTTAGGAAAGGTTAAGACAGAAGAGGACAAGCAGACTAAGACACTTGCACCTGTTGCAGCTCGTTTAACAGAGTTATTAGGACAGGAAGTTAAGTTTGCTGCAGATCCAGAAGTTGTTGGACCAAATGCAAAGGCTGCTGTAGAAGCTATGAATGATGGCGATGTAATTCTTTTAGAGAATACACGTTTCAGACCAGAAGAGACAAAGAACGGAGAGGCTTTCTCTAAGGAATTAGCTTCTTTGTGTGATGTATATGTTAACGATGCATTCGGTACAGCTCATAGAGCACACTGCTCTAACGTAGGTGTAACAGAGTTCGTTAAGGGTGATTGTGTAGTTGGTTACTTAATGCAGAAGGAGATTGATTTCTTAGGTAATGCAGTTAACAATCCAGAGAGACCATTCGTAGCAATCCTTGGTGGTGCTAAGGTTTCTTCTAAGATCTCTGTTATCGAGAACTTATTGGATAAAGTTGATACATTGATCATCGGTGGTGGTATGGCTTACACATTCATGGCAGCACACGGTGAGGAGACAGGTAAGTCTTTATTAGAGGCTGATTATGAAGATTATGCACTTAAGATGGAGAAGAAGGCAGAGGAGAAAGGTGTTAAGTTATTAATTCCAATCGATACTGTTGTTGCTGATGATTTCTCTAATGATGCAAACTTCAAGGTAGTAGGCCGTGGTGAGATTCCTGCAGATATGGAAGGTCTTGATATCGGTCCTAAGACTGCTGAGTTATTTGCAGATGCAATCAAGGGTGCTAAGACTGTAGTATGGAACGGACCTATGGGATGTTTCGAGATGCCTAACTTTGCTAAGGGTACCATCGCTGTTGCTCAGGCTATGGCTGACTTAGAGAGTGCTACAACAATCATCGGTGGTGGTGATTCTGCTGCTGCTTGTAATCAGTTAGGTTTTGGTGATAAGATGACTCATATCTCTACAGGTGGTGGAGCTTCTCTTGAGTTCTTAGAGGGTAAGGAGCTTCCAGGTGTAGCTGCTGCTGACGATAAGTAAGAACTTAGCGAAACCAAGCTGAAAGCGCAGGTTGAGCTTAGTTCGAACTTACATCGACGAAGTTGCTGAAGCCAAGTCGAAGACACAGGCTGAAGCTTACGCCAGTCGATCAAATAAGCACTTAATGAAATTAAGCTGAAAGCGTAGATTGAGCTTACAAATATATAGGTAGGAAGGAAAAGACAATGGCAAGAAAGAAAATTATTGCAGGTAACTGGAAGATGAACAAGACTCCTAGTGAGGCTGTTGCTTTAGTTAATGAATTAAAAGATTTAGTTAAGAATGATAATGTAGATGTAGTATATTGTGTACCAGCAATCGACATCGTACCTGTTGTAGAGGCTACAAAGGGAACTAACGTATCTGTTGGTGCTGAGAATATGTACTTCGAGGAAAGTGGTGCTTACACAGGTGAGATTTCTGCGGCTATGTTAGTAGATGCAGGTGTTAAGTATGTTATCATCGGACATTCAGAGCGTCGTGATTACTTCAAAGAGGATGATGTTCTTTTGAACAAGAAAGTAAAGAAGGCATTCGAGGCTGGAATTACTCCAATTCTTTGCTGTGGTGAGAGCTTAGAGCAGAGAGAACTTGGTGTAACTATGGATTGGATCCGTCTTCAGATCAAGTCTGATTTAGCTGGAATTACAGCAGATCAGGTTAAGACAATGGTAATCGCTTATGAGCCAATCTGGGCAATTGGTACAGGTAAGACTGCTACTTCTGACCAGGCTCAGGAAGTATGTAAGGGTATCCGTGATCTGATCGCAGAGATCTATGATGAGGCAACTGCTGAGGCAGTTCGTATTCAGTACGGTGGATCTATGAATGCTGGTAATGCAGCAGAGTTACTTGCTAAGCCGGATATTGATGGTGGATTAATTGGTGGTGCATCATTAAAGGCTGATTTTGGTAAGGTTGTTAATGCGTAAAGATTAATAAAAATCTGTGTATATTTTGAATAAATAAGGGATTACACGGGTGAATGAGAGACTGTTTCCTGCATGCAATTATGCATCGGAAACGGTCTCTTTTTAGATAAGGAATAAAATGAGTTTGGAAATCAGACAAGAAACTTTTATGATCTGATGAAAAAATGCTTTTCTTCTGAGCGTAAAACGAGTATAATATATAACGCATATGTAAAACAATAGGAAAGAGGTATCGAAATGTACAAGATTGTAAGTAAGGAAACCCTCAACAGTGCAGTTGAGTTAATGGAGATTGAAGCACCATTTGTTGCAAACAAATGTGAGGCTGGACAGTTTATTATTATTCGTGTAGATGAAGATGGAGAGAGAGTCCCTCTTACAATTGCGGATTATGATAGAGAGAAGAAGACAGTTACGATCATTTACCAGGTAGTAGGATATTCAACAGAACTGCTTTCAAAGAAACAGGTAGGTGAATATGTACAGGATTTTGTTGGTCCATTAGGACATCCTGCACCATTACACAAGTGTGAGCATGTCGTTGGTGTCGCTGGTGGTGTTGGTTCGGCACCTCTTTATCCTCAGTTACGTAAGCTTCATGAGATGGGCGTTAAAGTAGATGTTATTATTGGTGGACGTTCTGCTGAATTTGTTATTTTGAAAGAGAAATTCGAAGAGTTCTGTGATCATGTATATATTGCGACCGATGATGGAAGTCTTGGAACAAAGGGATTTGTTACTACCGTTTTACAGGAGCTGATCGATAAGGGTGAGAAGATTGACGAAGTAATCGCAATTGGCCCGCTGATCATGATGAAGAATGTGGTTAAGGTTACAAAGCCACTTAATATTCCAACTGCGGTATCTTTGAATCCGATCATGATTGATGGAACCGGAATGTGTGGCGGCTGTCGTGTTACTATTGGTGGCGAGACGAAGTTTGCCTGTGTAGACGGACCAGATTTTGATGGATTTTTAGTTGACTTTGATGAGTGTATGAAGCGTCAGGGCATGTTTAAGGAAGAAGAACATGAGTGCCGTATGCATTTAGCTAACTAACAAAAGGTAACGATTACAGATAGAAGGAGATAAGTGGAATGGATAAGAATATGAGTATGACAAAGGTGGCTATGCCAGAGCAGGAGCCAAATGTCCGTAATAAGAATTTCTCAGAGGTTGCATTGGGCTATACCAAAGAGATGGCAATGGAAGAAGCTAGAAGATGTTTGAATTGTAAGCATAAACCATGTATGACAGGATGTCCGGTTAATGTACCGATTCCTGGATTTATTGAGAAGGTTGCAGAAGGTGACTTTGATGCAGCATATGAGATTATTACAAGTGAGAATGCACTTCCTGCAATTTGCGGTCGTGTCTGCCCACAGGAGAATCAGTGCGAAGGCAAGTGTGTAAGAGGTATTAAGGGTGAACCTGTTGCAATTGGACGTTTGGAGCGTTTTGTAGCAGATTATCATATGGCAAATGCAAAACCGGTGGAAACGAAGATTGAGAAGAACGGCAAGCGTGTAGCGATTGTTGGTTCTGGTCCTTCTGGTATTACTTGTGCCGGAGAATTGATCAAGAAAGGATATGACGTTACTGTATTCGAGGCATTACACAAAGCAGGTGGTGTATTAAGCTATGGTATTCCAGAGTTCCGTCTTCCAAAGGATTTGGTTGCCAAAGAGATTGAGACGGTTGAGAAGCTTGGTGTAGATATCGAGACGAACGTAATTGTTGGTCGTTCTGTTACAATTGATGAATTAATGGAGCAGGGTTATGGAGCGGTATTCGTAGGTTCAGGAGCAGGTCTTCCTAGATTCCTGAATATTCCGGGTGAGAATTTACTCGGTGTATATTCTGCAAATGAGTTCTTGACCAGAGTGAACCTGATGAAGGCTTATAAGTTCCCGGATACACCAACGCCGATTAAGGTTGGTAAGAAAGTAGCAGTCGTAGGTGCTGGTAATGTAGCGATGGATGCAGCAAGAACAGCAAAGCGCCTTGGTGCAGAGGAAGTATATATTGTATATAGACGTTCTGAGGAAGAACTTCCTGCAAGAAAAGAAGAAGTACATCATGCAAAAGAAGAGGGTATCATCTTCAAGTTATTGAACAATCCATGTGCAATCCATGGAGAGGATGGATGGGTAACCGGTATTGAAGTTGTAAAACAGGAGTTAGGTGAGCCGGATGCGTCTGGAAGACGTTCTCCAGTCCCAGTAGAAGGTTCTAACTATGTGATTGATGTAGATACGGTTGTTATTGCAATCGGACAGAGTCCGAACCCATTGATTCGTCAGACTACACCTGGATTGGATACGCAAAAGTGGGGTGGAATCATTGTAGAGGAAGATACAATGAAGACAAGCAAAGATGGTGTGTATGCAGGTGGAGATACAGTTACTGGTGCAGCAACGGTTATTCTTGCAATGGGTGCTGGTAAGAAAGCAGCAAAGGCAATTGATGAGTATCTGAGCAAATAATAGAAGATTAAGAGGTATGAGGGGTAAGTACAGGTTTGTTTGGAAAGAGACTGTGCTTACCCACTCTTTCTGTATGGAGGTTTGTTATGTTAAGCAGTGATAATTATGTTGAATACGCTATTAAAGCACGACCGGGTACCAGCTTCTATGTGAAACTGGTATTGGCAATGTGGATCATATTATTAGGAATTCCAATGTTGTTATTTGTGGGTGGAATTGGATTGATTGTTTCCATCATTGGAATTTGTTTGTTTGTCTATTTCTGGGGCTTTGGTAAAGTGGAATATGAATATACATTGACCAACGGAAGTGTAGAGATTGCCGCTATTTATAATGCCAGTAAACGTAAAGAATTATTTCACTTTGAGATGGAACAGGTTGCTATGATTGTTCCTGAGAATTCGAATCGGATTGAGCATGAGAACTTTGCGAAAAAACGCAATTATACTTCTGGTAATAAAGAACGGAATGCAGTTACGATGGTGGTGGAGATCAACGGTGCAAAACAGGCAGTATCTATGGAACTGAATGAGAAATGCATGGATCATATAAGACTGTACGCAAAGAACAAAATCTATGATTTATAGGTGGATAGACAGATATGAAGGATAATGTTATTTTAATTGGAATGCCAAGTTGCGGAAAGAGTACGATCGGGGTTGTACTTGCCAAAGCATTAGGATACCGATTTGTAGATTCGGATCTGGTGATTCAGGAAAAGACAGGACTTTTGCTTAGTGAGATCATAGATTCGGAAGGATTGGACGGATTCAATCAGATTGAAAATGAGATTAATGCCTCATTGGAGTGTCACAAATCCGTGATCTCTACAGGAGGCAGTGTAATCTATGGCAAAGAAGCCATGGAACATTTAGCATCCATCGGAACAGTGGTGTATCTGGAATTGCCATATGAGGAATTGTGTGAGAGGATCGGTGATCTGACTGCAAGAGGAGTGTCAATCCGGGTGGGACAGACATTTCGGGATCTTTATGAAGAGAGATGTCCGCTGTATGAGAAATATGCAGATGTGACGGTACATACCGACCAGTTATCCATTCGTGAAGTTGTTCAATTGTTAAAGAAAGAATTATTGCAGTGAATTCCAAAAGAATGGCTTGCAAATTCTGATTAATATGGTAAACTGAATTCGGCGGTATTTTCATGGAAATACTACAGAACAGGTAGAATGGGAATCGCCTGATTCCTATCAGGAATAAAGAATGAAATAATAACTAAAGGAGACATGTTATGAGTAAGAAACCAGTTGTGTTAATGGTACTTGATGGTTATGGATTGAGTGATAAGACAGAGGGGAATGCCATTGCAATGGCGAACACACCTGTTATGGACAAGTTAATGAAAGAGTGTCCGTTTGTTGCAGGTAAAGCTTCTGGATTGGCAGTTGGACTTCCAGATGGACAGATGGGTAACTCAGAGGTTGGTCATATGAATATTGGTGCCGGACGTATCATTTATCAGGATCTGACATCTATTACGAAAGCAATCGAAGATGGCGATTTCTTTGAGAATGAAGCAATGTTAGAGGCAATTGAGAATTGCAAGAAGAATAATTCTGACCTGCATTTATGGGGCTTGCTTTCGGATGGTGGCGTACACAGTCACAACACACATTTATATGCTATCTTAGAGTTGTGTAAGAAGCAGGGACTTTCCAATGTATATGTTCATCCATTTTTAGATGGTCGTGATACTCCACCAGCATCTGGTAAAGATTATGTAGCACAGCTTGTTGAGAAGATGAATGAGATTGGAGTGGGTAAAGTAGCATCTATCTCTGGTCGTTATTATGCAATGGATCGTGATAATCGTTGGGATCGTGTAGAGAAGGCTTATGCAGCTATGGTATATGGCGAGGGTGAGAAGGCAACAGATCCGGTACAGGCAATTGCAGATTCTTATGCAAAGGATGTAACCGATGAGTTTGTACTTCCAACTGTATTGACGGAGAATGACAAGCCGGTAGCAACGGTTAAGGCAAATGATTCCGTTATCTTCTTCAATTTCCGTCCTGACCGTGCAAGAGAGATCACAAGAGCATTCTGTGAAGATGATTTTGCTGGTTTTGAGAGAAAAGAGGGAAGAATCCCTGTTACTTATGTATGCTTCAAGGATTATGATGAGTCAATTGGCAACAAGCTGGTTGCATTTAAGAAGCAGACCATTGAGAATACACTTGGCGAGTATCTTGCAAAGAACGGCAAGACACAGTTAAGATTAGCAGAGACAGAGAAGTATGCACATGTAACTTTCTTCTTTAATGGTGGTGTGGAAGAGCCAAACAAAGACGAAGATCGTATTCTGGTTAAGTCTCCAGCTGTAGCAACTTATGATCTTCAGCCAGAGATGAGTGCACCAGAAGTAAGTGAGAAGTTAAATGCAGCTATTACATCCGATAAGTACGATGTAATCATTATCAATTTTGCTAATCCAGATATGGTTGGTCATACTGGTGTGATTCCGGCAGCAGTTAAGGCTGTAGAGTGTGTAGACCAGTGTGTAGGGGCAGCAGTAGAGGCAGTGAAGAAAGCAGATGGCGTGTTATTTATCTGTGCAGACCATGGTAATGCGGAGCAGATGATCGATTACACAACTGGTAATCCACATACAGCACATACAACAAATCCAGTTCCATTTATCCTTGTGAACTATGGTGATGTGAAGTTAAGAGAGGGTGGATGTCTTGCGGATATCGCTCCAACATTATTAGAGATCATGGGATTAGAGCAGCCTGCTGAGATGACAGGTAAGAGTCTTATTGTGAAGTAGTCAACTTATAGATATAGTAATTCCGTAATGGAGTAATCGAATGCCATATGCATGTAGTTTTTCGTGTGTATGGCATTTTTACTTTGAGTCCGATATCCCGATGTTTTGCAAGTATATTTCTGAAAATAATGGTAATACTTTCTTGTGAAAGTAAGTATGAAGCAGAGGAAGGGACGCGCTCATGAGAGAGTATGAAATTTTGGATGTACATGCTGTGGAAATATTAGATGCCAGAGCAATCCCAACGTTGGATGTTACAATTACATTAAAGGACGGAATCACAGGAAATGCAACGGTGGCAAGTGACATGAATCGTGGTGGGTATGGGGCATGTGAATTGCGAGATGGAGATAAAAGGCATCTAGGCAAGGGTGTAGAACAGGCGGTCACGAATGTAAATACAAGAATTGCAGATAAAATTATTGGAATGAATGTATTTGAACAGGTAAGAATCGATCAGCTATTGATAGAGGCAGATGGAACGGAGAATAAAAGAAAATATGGTGCAAATGCAATACTTGGTGTATCCATTGCCTGCGCACGGGCGGCTGCAAATGCATTAGGTCTGCCGTTGTATCAGTATTTAGGAGGAATCTATACAAAGAAAATGCCGGTTCCCATGATCAGTTTGATTGATGGGGGAGATTATGCGGATAATACATTAGATATTCAGGAACTAATGATCGCACCGGTAGGAGCGTATAATTTTTCACATGGAATGGAAATGTCCTGCGAGGTGTACCAGCATTTAAAACAGATATTAAAGGAGAAAGGGCTGATGACCTGTACCGGAGATGAAGGTGGGTTTGCTCCCTGCTGTGGGATAGTAAATGATGCTCTGAATCTGATCGTAGAGGCCGTTGAGCGTGCCGGATATCGATTAGAACATGACATTCAGATAGCGGTAAATGTAGCAGCGTCAAAATTATATGATGAAAATTCCGAATTATATTATTTTCGAAGAGAGAGTCAGATCACGGGAAAAGAAATCTATCGGAATGCAGAAGAGATGGTGCAATTTTATGAGGACCTTGTGGGTAGATTCCCAATCTGTTCGATTGAAGATGGACTGGCTGCCGATGATACAAAGGGATGGAAACTACTCACTTACCGGTTGGGTGAGCGGACGCAGTTAGTAGGAGGAGATGTGTTTGAAAGTAGTGTGTTGCAATTACGGGAGGGAGTGAAAGAATCCATTGCGAATGCAATCAGTGTTAAGATGAACCAGGCAGGAACACTTACCGAGACAATGGAATTGATCGAAACAGCGAAAAAATCAGGGTATCATATTATGATCAGTCACTGTATTGGGGATACAGAAGATAGTTTTATTGCAGATCTGTCAATTGCAGCAAATGCTGGGCAGGTAAAAGCCGGGGCACCGTGCCGGGGAGAACGCACGGCAAAATATAACAGACTTTTGAAAATTGAGGAAATGTTAGGAAAGAGCTCGGTCTATCGGTTAGATTGAATGAATTCACACCTTCTTTAAATTGCTGAAAGTGGAATTTAGTGCTTGCCTTTCTAAAAAAACTATGATACTATATCGAATAGTGAGTTTTCGGAATAGGAGGTGTTTTGGATGAAGACAGCACTTACAATTGTATTTGTTATAGTATGTGTGATTATTACAGTATTAGTATTGTGTCAGGAAGCGAAAGATAACGGTCTGGGAAGTCTTGCAGGTGGTGCAGCCGCAGGAGAGACTTACTGGGGTAAGAATAAAGGACGTTCGAAAGAAGCATATTTAGTAATTGCTACAGCAATTTGTCTGGTTATCTTCTTGGGATTGGCATTGTTACTTAGTTCAAAAGTATTGAATTAATAATAGAAGCTACTACATACTGTGTAGTAGCTTTTGTTGTAATTATAGGTGTTTTGTGTAGGGCTTGTAGATTGAGCAATAGGAGAGAAAGAGATGGAGCAACGAAACGAACGGAAAAAGAGAATATTGCAGGTGATCAATGACAAGCATTACAAACCTTTGAAACAGAAAGAATTAGCATTTCTGCTTCAGGTACAACCGGAAGACCGGGAAGCATTTCGTGAATTGTTAGCAGAGCTGGTCAAAGAGGGAAAGGTACTGCTCACCAAAAGAGGAAAGTATCAATCGTTATCTGATGTAACTAAGATTGGTATGTATACAGGAAATCCGAAGGGCTTTGGTTTTGTAACAGTAGAGGGAGAAGAAGAGGATTATTTCATTCCAGAGAATGCTTCTTCCGGGGCTTTGCATGGTGATAAAGTCATGATCCGAATTGTGAAATCTCCTGCAGGACGACGGAAAGAGGCAGAAGTTGTGCGAATTATGGAACATGGCAATTCACAGGTGGTTGGCTATTATCAGAAGAACAAGAATTATGGATTTGTCATTCCGGATAATCAGAAAATATGTCAGGATATATTTATATCAAAGAAACATACAATGGGAGCGATGACGGGGCACAAAGTTGTTGTGCAGATTACGGATTATGGCGATGGTAAGAAGAGCCCGGAAGGAAAAATAATTGAGATCTTAGGGCATGTGAATGATCCAGGAACCGATATATTATCTATTGTGAAGGCATTTAATCTGCCGGTAGAATTTCCAGAAGAAGTAATGCAGTCATTAGATCAGATTCCAGATGAAGTAAAACCGGAAGAAACCAAGGATCGGATGGACATCAGAGATTGGAAGACAGTGACGATTGATGGAGAAGATGCGAAAGACTTGGACGATGCCATTACGCTTACGAAAGGGGAGAATGGGTATCAGTTAGGTGTGCATATTGCAGATGTGACGCATTATGTCAAAGAACATGCACCGTTGGATAAAGAAGCCCTGAAACGCGGAACTAGCGTATATTTAGTGGATCGTGTTATACCGATGCTGCCACACAAATTATCAAATGGTATCTGTTCTTTGAATGCCGGAACAGACCGCTTGGCATTATCCTGTATTATGGATATTGATCTGCAAGGCAGAGTGGTTGGACATAACATTGTGGAGACAATCATTCATGTAGACTGCCGGATGAGTTACCACCAGGTAGATGGTATCTTACGGGCAAATGCGATCAGAAATCAGGGTGTATATGATGATATAGATTATAGCAGGATAACAGATGCGTCTTTGGAGGATGTGGAAGTATCTTTAAATGATGGTACGTTGATCAGAGGAGAACAGATCTTAGAAGAATATCAGGATGAATTGGAATTCTTTGAGAATATGTACGAGTTGTCTAAGATTTTGCGGGAACGCAGAATGGAACGTGGCTCGATTGATTTTGATTTTCCTGAGGCGAAGATATCTTTGACGGAAGATGGGGAACCGATTGAGATTGGTCCGTATGACCGGAATCCGGCACATAAGATCATTGAGGATTTTATGTTGATAGCAAACGAGACGATTGCGGAAGACTATTTCTGGCAGGATATTCCATTTGAATACCGTGTGCATGGAGCACCAGATGAGGAAAAGATTGAGAAGCTGCAGGCAGTGATCAAAGGGTTTGGTTATTATTTTAAGAGTTCAAATGATACCATCCATCCGAAAGAATTTCAGAAATTATTGAAGAAGATAGAAGGTAGTCCGGAAGAAGGATTTATCAGCAGGATGACATTAAGAGCGATGCAGCAGGCAAGATATTCCACTGAATGCAGTGGGCATTTTGGATTGGCAACAAAGTATTATTGTCATTTTACTTCTCCAATCCGAAGATACCCGGATTTACAGATTCACCGGATCATTAAGGAAAATCTGCATGGAAGGCTGACAGAGAAGAGACTTTCTCATTATAGCGGAATTCTTTCTGTTGTAGCGGAGTCGAATTCAAAGAATGAACGACGGGCACAGGAGGCAGAGCGCGAGGTAGAGAAACTTAAGAAAGCGCAATATATGAGCAGACGTATTGGTGAAGTATATGACGGAATTATATCTGGAGTAACCGGATATGGTCTGTATGTTGAGCTTGACAATACAGTAGAAGGCATGGTGAGAATCTCAAGTATACCGGATGATTTCTATATATATCAGGAAGAGAGTATGTCGATTGTTGGAAAAGATTCCGGTAAGACTTATACTATGGGACAGAAAGTACGCATAAAAGTCGTGCATGTGGATAAACTATTAAAGACTATTGATTTTGAAATTGCACCTGAGGAGGAGAATGAATATGCCGAAACAAAAAGGGGAGCGACTGATCGCAAATAATAAAAAAGCATATTTTGACTATTTTATAGATGAAAAATTTGAAGCTGGAATTGCGTTACATGGTACAGAGGTGAAGTCTCTGCGTATGGGACATTGCAGTATCAAAGAAGCGTTTGTCAGCGTAGAGGATGGAGAGGTGATCATTCGCCAAATGCATATTTCACCTTATGAAAAAGGAAATATATTTAATAGAGATCCGCTTCGTCCGAGAAAGTTACTGCTTCACAAATATGAGATCAACAAGATTATGGGACAGGCAAAGATGAAGGGCTACACAATTGTTCCGCTTAAGGTATACTTTAAGGATAGTCTTGTGAAGGTAGAGATCGGGCTTGCCAGAGGTAAGAAATTATATGACAAGCGTAATGATATTGCCAAAAAGGACATGAAACGGGAAGCGGAGAAAGAATTTAAGATACGCAATATGCGATAATTCTTAAAATTTATAAATTCACGAAAAATTCGTTTTTCTTTTTATGAAAAATGTGGTAATCTATATGAGGTAACAAATGAACTCTGGGAGGATATTATGAGTCAGGAAAAAGTAGATAAAAGAAAATATGAGAAACAACATCGAAAAGAGATAGAGAGAAAGCGTAAAATCCGGTTGACTGTGAAGTGTATTATTGTGGCACTTATCATTGGCGCAGCAGTTGGTGTTCCAACTGGAATTAAGATATATAAGAATCAGCCAAAGTTTGTTGGAGATTCTACGGTAGAAGCATACATTGGTAATTATATTGATGAGAATTATGCATCTGAGATCTCTGGTCTGGGAATAACCGAAGCAACAACAGAATCAGAGACGACAGAGGATGAAGTAACAAAGGCAGTAGAAGATGCAGTTGGTTCTGACGTTGAGACAGTGAATGAGGATAACGTAGATGAGGTACTAGGTACCGATACAGAAGAAAGTTCTTCTGAAACAGAGGAGTAAACAGATACCGGTTAGATATCTGACTCACATATATGCCGTTATGGCACCCGTAATCAGGGGTTGTACTGGTTTCGACGGGGATTTAGAAATCATGGAAGCCATTGATGGACCAGGACCATCTAAAAACTTGGATTAAATATAAACGCAGACAATAAGTTAGCGTACGCTGCCTAATGGCAGCTGTCTTACCTAAGTTGACTCACGGCTTAGGATAAGGCATCAAACCAGTGGGGAACTTTGCTGTGAAAGCTTTGACACAGTAAAAGATTCATGAAGCTACTAAGGGTTTCAGCCTGTCGGTTGGCGGGAATCTGAGGGAATGTCAGTAAAGCGACTGTAATGGGAGATGCTATGATGGAAAAGTCTTCGGACAGGGGTTCGATTCCCCTCAGCTCCATTTTTCAAGAGCGTAGTATTTACAAGGGTTTGTAGGGTGTGTGGAAGTTTTACTACACACTTTACTACACACTTTGCATGTTTTTATATGAATAGTATATGAAGCGTGGTTTGAGGGTAAGATGGATACAAAGTCTCGTGTAGTAGATGGTTTTGTGTTTCCGAGTTTTAAAGAAGCACAGATAGCAATTAAAGAACAACAGAATATTGAAGTGATCAGGCAACGGACACCGTATACGAATCCACAAGCTGTATATGAATTATATGTCAAGTTGATTGAACGTGGCATATTTAAGACGGTTGTGGGATATAGTTACTTACATGAATTACGGCATCGGCTGTTATCGGAATATCATTATACGGAAGAGGAATTACCGAATATAGAGATTCCGAGACGAATGGAATACGATAGTGTGACGGAGATCAATCAGGGTGTTTTGAAGAATAAGTTCGAACATTTGCTGGTGGTGAAACAAAGGATGTCTATTGTGATCGTTGCGTTGGTGATAATGGTTGTTGGAATGTTTGTAATCGCGGTGATTAATCCTAATGCTGGATATGTGAATACAGAGAATAAGGTACTTAATAAGTATTCTGCCTGGGAAGAGGATTTGCAGCAGAGGGAACAGGCTGTGAAAGAAAAAGAGGAACAACTCAAAGGTTCTAAAGAGTAAATCACAGTTTCAACATATTTTATCAGTATAATCAAAGAGACAGTAGATTGGAACTGTCTCTTTTTCAATATAGGAGGTAGAGGACAATGAGCCAGATTAAGATATTAGTTGTAGATGATGAGAGCAGAATGCGTAAGCTTGTAAAGGATTTCCTTGTTCGGAAGGATTTTGGGGTGTTAGAGGCAGCAAATGGAGAGGAAGCAGTTGATATCTTTGTTGAGAACAAAGATATTGCTTTGATCATATTGGATGTTATGATGCCAAAGATGGATGGATGGCAGGCATGTAAAGAGATCCGGGCACTTTCGAATGTCCCTATTATTATGTTGACGGCAAAGGCAGACGAACGGGATGAGTTGTTGGGATTTGAATTAGGCGTTGACGAGTACATATCCAAACCATTTAGCCCGAAGATCTTAGTAGCCAGAGTAGAGGCTATTTTACGAAGAACATCTGGAATCTCACAGGAAGAACATCTTGTGGCTGGTGACATTGAATTAGATATTTCTGCACATACAGTGAAGGTCAAAGGAAAGAATGTGGATTTGAGTTTCAAGGAGTTTGAATTGCTGAATTATTTTGTGGTGAATCAAGGAGTAGCACTTTCTAGAGAGAAGATTCTTAACAATGTATGGAATTATGACTATTTTGGAGATGCCAGAACAATTGATACACATGTTAAGAAGCTGCGAAGCAAATTAGGTGAGTGTGGAGACTACATCAAAACAATATGGGGAATGGGTTATAAGTTTACAGTAGAAGAGGAATAACATGTTAAAGAAGTTCAATCATTCATTACGATTCAAATTAACAATTATGCTGGTGATTATGATGTCGCTCACCATTTTCAGTGCATTGGGTGTTACCTGGCTTAGTATCCGTACCTTTTTCCTGGAAGAGTTAAAGTACCGGATGAAGAATACTTACAATGAGATCAATATGATCGTATCGAGTCAGAACACGGATATTGATGAAGTGCGGGAACAGATGGCGAAGATCAGTGCCAATGGGGACATGACTTTCTTTGTTGTCTATAAGTATAAGGATGGGAAAGTTGTATTTACGAATACCAACGAGAACAGCCGCATGAGGGAAAGCATGGAATCCATGGCAAATCTGTTACAGGGTCAGGATGAGAAGAATTTAAGTGATTTCTTTTCGAACACAAACCGGGGGTATTTTATCTTCCGTCAGAATTATGATAACACGATGAATGCAGAATTTTATGATCTGCTGGGAGTCTTAAGTGATGGAAGCATGGTTGTGCTAAGATCTTCAGCTACACGTTTTAATGAGAATATTATTACAACAATGAAGTTGTATTGTTATGTGGGGTTCCTGGCGATTTTTGTAGGTTGTCTGGCCATGTTTTGTGCAAGCAACTTCTATGTGAAGCCAATTCATGAGATGGCGATTGCTGCTAAGAAGATGTCGCAGCTGGACTTTGATACCCGTGTAACGACCAAGTCGAATGATGAGATTGGAGAATTAGGACGAAGTATCAATTCCATGTCGACTGAGTTAGAGGCGACGATATCTGAGCTTAAGACGGCAAATGCCAAATTGACCAAAGACATTGAAGAGAAGATACAGATTGATGAGATGCGGAAGGAATTTCTGTCGCATGTATCGCATGAGTTGAAAACACCGATTGCGTTAATTCAGGGCTATGCAGAAGGATTGAAAGAGAACATTTCAGATGATCCGGAAAGCCGTGACTTCTATTGTGAGGTCATTATGGATGAAGCAGATAAGATGAATACGATGGTCAAGAAGTTATTGGCGTTAAATGAATTGGAATTTGGAACGAATCAGATTAACTTTGAGCGGTTTGACCTGGTGGAATTGATGCGGAATATCAATGCATCTTCTGATATTTTATTGCAGCAAAATGATGTGAAACTTCATTTTGATTTTGATAAACCGGTATATGTTTGGGCAGATGAATTCATGATTGAAGAGGTATATACGAATTATCTGACAAATGCAATCCATTATGCACCGAATGGTGGTAATGTGGAGATTACCATGGAGTCAAAAGGAGATCTGGTGCGCATTAATGTATTCAATGAAGGGAATCCAATTCCTGAGGATGAACTGTCTAAGATATGGATTAAGTTCTATAAAGTAGATAAGGCAAGAACAAGAGAATATGGCGGCAGCGGTATTGGTCTCTCAATTGTGGCGGCAACGATGAAACAGCACGGAAGAGATTTTGGTGCTTATAATCAGGAGAATGGTGTTGTTTTCTATTTTGAATTGGAGCGGGCAAGACAAAATGAGGACAAACCGGAAAGTTGTTGAAGAAACTGTAAAAGCATGGTAATATATTATTAAGTATGAACATGCTATCTAGAGGATGATGGAGAAGATAGCGAGCGATCTTAGAATGGGGAGAGCATATGTTTAAAAAAGTATTATGGATTAGTATTTTAACTGTGTTCTGCATTGGTTTGAGTGGATGTACGCAAGTGACAGATTTAAGCGAGGATGAGACGAAGCTGATTGCGGAATATGCAGCGGATCTTTTGTTGTCACATGATAGAGGATATGATGACCGGCTGCAAGAAGGAGAGACGGAGTTAGAAGAGAGTACGGATACCGAGAAAACATCAGATACAACAGTAACAACTGAGACTTCGGAGACTGAGAATACAGATACTACGATGCAGGCGGAAGAGAATCAGTCGGCAGTTACAGAAGGTTCTATGGATGATATTGCACAGATTGCAGGTGTATCAGGAGTATCGATTCGGTATAGAGATTATGAAGTAGTGAAACAGTATCCTGCTTCCGGTGACGGAGAGAATATTGTACAGATTGATGCACCAGACACATATGAACTTCTGGTGTTGCATTTTACAATTGATGCAACGCAGGATCAGCCGGCAGAAGTGTCACTTATCGACGATAATATGGAGTATGAATTAGTATGCAATGGTAGTCTGGCAGCGAATCCGATGCTTACTATTTTAACGAATGATCTGGCAACATTAGAGACAACGGTTTCTCCGGGACAGGAGACAGAGGCAGTTCTTGTGTTCCAGATATCAGATACAGTGGCACAACAGTTGGACACAATGGAACTTCGGGTTACATATAACAATGTACGGAATGTTATTACGATATTATAGAGTAGGGGGTTGTTGACCATGGATACAAATATTTTATTAGAGAGCGGAACCAATGAATTAGAGGTGTTGGAATTTACAATTGCGGGTAATCATTATGGAATTAATGTTGCCAAAGTAAGAGAGATCTTACCAATGACGAAGATTACACCAGTTCCTAATTCTCATCCTTGTATTGAAGGTATTTTTATGCCAAGAGATACGATTATTACAGCAATTAATCTTGTGAGGGCATTGGGATTCCCAGAAGATGCGAATCGTTCCAATGATATGCTTATTATAACGAATTTCAATAATCTGAATATTGCATTTGACGTAGAACAGGTATTGGGAATTCACCGGGTATCATGGAAGGATATTGTGAAACCGGACGCAACGGTGAATGCACCAGGGGCAGGGATTGCGACTGGTATTATTAAGAAGTTAGAATCTCTGATCATTGTTTTGGATTTTGAGCGTATTGTGGAGGAGATCTGTCCAGAAACAAGTCTTAGAATGTCTGAGATTGCTGAACTTGGAGAGCGGGAGCGTAATAATATACCGATTACGATTGCGGAAGATTCTCCAATGTTGCAGAAGTTAGTTACAGATGCTTTGACACAGGCCGGATATACCAATCTTCATGTATATTCGAATGGTCAGGAAGCATGGGACAGCTTGCAGGAGCTAAAGAAGAATAATGGTGTGGATTATGGAGTTCGGTGTATTATTACAGATATTGAGATGCCACAGATGGATGGTCACCGGTTGATTCGGTTGGTACGTAATGATGAAGCACTGAAACATCTGCCGATTATTGTATTCTCATCTTTGATTAACGAAGATATGAAACGTAAAGGGGAACGATTAGGTGCAGATGCACAGATTTCGAAGCCTGAGATTGGACAACTTGTTGCGTGCATTGATAATCTGATTGTGAATGGTGCGAATAACGAATAAGGTAATATAACAGATAGGTAATTACAGAAAAAGGGTTGTAACCATAAGGTTACAACCCTTTTTCTGTGTAATGAAATCAATCTAAAGAAAATTCTCCTTTGACATCATCATTAAATACACAATAAGCCATATTCTCTTCTGGCTTAACATATAATTGAAGAGATGTAAGCTCGGAAACTTTCTTGCCTCCGTCTGTCCATATCTTCTTTGCTTTAGCAACTAAATCCTTTTCGTCCATCTGTTTTTCCTGGTATTCCACATATAAAGTAGATTTCATAATACAATCCCTCCTTCTACTATATCCAGATACCATTACTATATAATAAAAGTATTTAAAAAGCAAGATGAAATATTTTCGGTGCATTTTGTCGTTGCGTGGATGTTGTGAAAATGAAAAAGGTGTGTTACAATATCCATGTTTGTATTTATTTCAGTTTGATGATAATAAGAGGTGTCCGTATGGATGAGAATTATCTGGACAATTTATTGAATGAGATTTCATTAGATAAAGAGATCGATCATAATGTCGAAGATGAATTGGATAATCAACTGCATAGGGAGAAAGTAGAACGCCAGGAGTCAACGAATCCATCTAGGGATGACAAGTTTGATATGGATTTGGAACAGGATGCATTGAGTAGTAATCTGGATACAGATGTCCACTTTTCAGAGGAGCAGATGAATGAATTGGATAATCTGGATGATCTGGCGGATCTGGATATTGGAGATTTTGATTTTTCGGATATAGATTTTGATGATGTAGATGTAACGAAATTAGATGAGATACAGGGTGATCAGGATCTGGATGCATTATTAAAGGAATTTGATGGTGATCTCGAGATCGCAGATTACTTTGATGAAGATAAGAAGGAAGAAAAGCTGGAACAGAAGCCGGAGCAGGAATCAGACGAGAGAACAGAGTCTGAGGAAACAGAACCTGAGCCGGATGCCGAACAGGTAATGCCGGACAGTGATACATCTTCTAAGGATGATTCGCAACCGGATACAGAAGTGTTTAATGCAGATCAGTTCTTAGATGGATTATTGAATGAAGAGGAATTAGATCAGAGTCCGATTGTAGATTTGGATGTGAACGGGAAGCAGGAAGAACCGGTAGAAGAAGTCACACCGGAAGTACCATTGGATTTCATAGAAGATGAAACAAAGACTTCAGAAATGGTATCGCCGGATTCTGAGAAGGAAACAGCGGATACAGATGATTTGGATGATTTGTTTTCGCTACTCGACTTGGAAGAGAATGGTACAGAGTCAACATCATCGTTACAGAATGAAGCAGAAGCACCACAGGATTCATCAGTGCAGCCGACAGATTCAGAGGATGATATGGCTGCATTGCTGGATGATATAGAAGAGTTGCCAGAGAAGAAAGAAAAAAAGAAGAAGTCATTCATGACAATTCTGTTTGGAGAACCGGATGAAGATGATGAGTTAAGCCCGGAAGAGTTGGAAGCAATCGAGGTCGCAAAGGCAGAAAAGAAGGCAAAGAAAGCAGCCGCAAAGAAAGAAAAAGAAGAGAAAAAGGCAGCTGCAAAGGCAGAGAAAGAAGCCAAAGCTGGTGAGAAGAAGAAGTCGCAGGAAGAAAAGAAACGTGTTCGTGCAGTGAAGAAAGCGGAACGCAAGCAGGAAGAAGCGAAGAATGCAGAGCCGGAGAAACCATTGAACCGGCCGGCTGTTATTTTTATCTTTACTTTGTTCTTAGGTGGAACATTTATGTTCTATTTGGCAACCAATAATTTTAACTATACGGCAGCTATCGAGAAAGCAACGAACTACTTTGAGAATCAGAAATACCACAGTGCATATGATGAGATCAAGGGTGTGGAAGTAAAAGAAAAGGATCAAGAATTAAAGGATCGTATCTATACGGTTATGTATGTGGAACGTTTGTATGAGTCATATCAGAACAACTTAGAACTGGGTCGTCAGAAGAAAGCTTTGGATTCTTTGCTTCGTGGCGTTGATAAATATTATGAATATTACGATGAAGCGCAACAATTAGGCATTGTGTCAGACTTAGACTATTCTTTTGCTCAGATTCAGAATGCATTGCAGGATAATTATGGTATTACCGTGGAGCAGGCAGTTGCGATGAACCAGATGGAAAGCTATGAGTATGTGCAGGCAATTGACCAATATGTGACAGAACAGGAAGTGGTAAGATGATAGCAATTATTGATTATGATGCAGGCAACATAAAAAGTGTGGAGAAGGCTTTTGCATATTTGGGGCAGGATGCAAGAATAACAAGAGATAAGGATGAGATTCTGGCAAGTGAACGGGTGGTATTACCTGGTGTTGGCAGTTTTGGGGATGCCATGGGTAAACTGAAAGAATATGGACTGGATCGTGTTATATATGATGTGGTTGATAAGAAGATTCCTTTTTTGGGTATTTGCTTAGGATTGCAGTTGTTATATGAGAGTAGCGATGAAACGCCGGGAGTCACAGGACTTGGTCTGTTAGAAGGAACCATTAACCGGATTCCAGATCATCCGGGACTAAAGATTCCTCATATGGGTTGGAATTCTTTGGATATTCGTTCGGGTGCAACGTTATTTCAGGGCTTAGAAGAGAACCCATATGTATATTTTGTACATTCATATTATCTGAAGGCGAAGCATGAAGAAGAGGTAGCAGCTACTACCTATTATTCTACATTGATTCATGCAAGCGTAGAGAAAGAGAATATATTTGCATGTCAGTTCCATCCGGAGAAAAGCAGTACGGTTGGATTGTCTATCCTTAAGAACTTTATTCAGGTACCATCACCGGCAAAGGAGGAAGCATAGTTATGCATACAAAGCGAATTATCCCATGCCTGGATGTTACGGGCGGACGTGTAGTAAAAGGAATTAATTTTGTGAATCTGCGGGATGCAGGAGATCCGGTTGAAGTCGCCAAAGCGTATGATAGAGCCGGTGCAGACGAATTAGTATTTTTGGATATTACTGCATCATCAGATGCAAGAAATATTGTGATTGATATGGTGCGTCGCGTTGCGGAGACAGTATTTATTCCGTTTACAGTTGGCGGAGGAATCCGTACGGTAGATGATTTCAAAGCTATTTTGCGCGAGGGAGCGGATAAGATTTCAATTAACTCGTCTGCGATTAATAATCCGAATCTGATCAGTGAGGCAGCCGACAAGTTTGGAAGCCAATGTGTGGTTGTGGCTATTGATGCCAAACGCCGGAAAGATAGTGAAGGATGGAATGTATATAAGAATGGCGGAAGAATTGATGTTGGACTTGATGCTGTGGAGTGGGCAATTCAGGCAGAGAAGTTAGGTGCTGGCGAGATATTACTTACCAGTATGGATTGTGATGGTACCAAGGCAGGATATGATATTGAGCTTACCAGGACAATAAGTGAAGCAGTGTCTATTCCGGTAATTGCTTCTGGTGGCGCAGGCAATAAGGAACATTTTTATGACGCATTAACAAAGGGGAAAGCTGATGCAGCTTTGGCAGCATCTTTATTTCATTATAAAGAGTTAGAGATTACAGATCTGAAACAATATTTGCAATCAAAAGATGTACCAGTCAGATTATAAGATGATTACAATTAAGACAAATGAGATTACAGTGGAGCAGTATTTGGACATCCGTTCTGCTGTGCATTGGAGAGAATTAACAAGAACCCAGGCAGGTCTGGCACTGGAACATAGCCTGATCGTGGTAGGTGCATATGATGAGAATGACCATTTAATTGGAATGGGTAGGATTGTAGGGGATGGTGCGGTAATCTGCTATGTGCAGGATTTGATCGTGCGTCCAGAGTATCAACGCAAGCAGGTAGGTTCTAAAGTGCTTGGAACGTTGATTGAATATGTGGAAAGTCTTCGCGAAGAGGGTTCCTGTATGATGCTTTGTCTGATGTGTGCAAAAGGAAGAGAGCCGTTTTATGAAAAACACGGTTTTATAGCACGTCCGACGAGCGAATTAGGACCTGGAATGATACAGTATTTAAGAGACTGTTAGTGAATGGAGATTATAAGATTATGATACAATTGAAACATATAAAAGCTGCATGCATCTGTCTGGCACTTTGCTGTGTGTGTGGTATGACTACCGGATGTAAGCAAAAACCGGATGAGAACGGTTCGTTGAAGGCAGAGGACGGAAGAAGCTATGGAGGAACTATTAAGGGAAATCAGGGGGAAAAGGTACAGACAGCATTTTTTGATATGACGGTAGATCCGGTAACGAAGAATAATACATTCCAATTTGAAGATGGATTATATCAGGCAGATGAGGGAAAGACTTACCTGGTTGTTACACTTACTATCAAAAATACTTACGAAAAAGATATACCAATGAGTATTACAGATTTTGTGCTAGATTATGATGGAAATAAGAGTGAGGATGCCATTACCGGTTATGGCAAGGCGGATCTCAATCAGGATGATTATATGGAGAATGTATTTACCCTGAAGAAAGGGGAAAGTGTAACCAAATCAATTCTGTTTACTGTTGAGGATAAGGATGCGTATATATTGAAGTATTCAGAATATTATGCAGATCAGTTTAATGGTGACAGCTATGAGATAAAGATCACGCCACAGAGCGCGGCTGAGTAATGATGAAACATTTTGAATCTGTCAGAATATAGTATAGAGAAAGCAAATTTGGATGGAATGCATTATGGATGATTCTATGATGGAGGATGTTCAAAAGAAACGTCCAGTAATTGGCTGTAAGGGATATGTACATGTAATTAAAGAGGGAGACACGTTATACAAATTAGCCAGACAATATGATGTGAGATTGTTTGATATTATGCGTTTAAATCCTTACGTGAATGTATATAATCTGCAAATAGGAGATGAGATCTGTATTCCAACGATGCCGGCACAGCCAGATAAGATCTATGTGGTAAATGAGGGAGATACGATTGGTCAGGTGTTGGAACGGTTAGATGTTGGATTTGACGCATTAGCCAGATGGAATCCTACTTTATTAGAGGTGGAATTACCAGAAGGATTGGTGCTCAAACGTCCGGTTATCCAGCCGAGAGAACAATCGGAGGAAAGTTAAACAGCGAAAAGAATCAGGTGCGTATTATACGCACCTGCAAAATAAAAATAAGGATGATGAAAATATGGATTTTTTGACAAAGTTAGAACGTAAATTTGGTAAATTCGCAATTCCTAATCTGACACTGATCTTAATTGGTGGCTTTATTCTTGGATATTTGATTGAGATATTTATGCCGGAAGGCTTGCAATTGCTTGCTATGAATCCGGACAAGATCCTTCATGGACAGATATATCGCTTAGTTACCTGGGTAGTGATCCCGCCGCAGTCGGCAAGCATTCTTGTAATTATTATGTTAATGTTCTATTATTCGATTGGCCGGACATTAGAGAATGCATGGGGTGATTTCCGGTATACGTTATATATGGTATCCGGTATTATTTTTACGGATCTTGGTATGATGGGAACGTATCTTGTCATGAAACTGTTAGGACAAGGTGATCTGTTAAATGCTTATTATCAGGCAGGGTATTATGGTGCATCTACTTATTATTTATGTATGAGTATGTTCTTAGCCTATGCATTTATGTTTCCAGACTATCAGGTACTTTTGTACTTTATCATACCAATTAAGGTAAAATGGTTAGGATATTTAGATATTGCTTATCTGATCGTAGAGGTTCTTCGGTATGGTATGGCACATTATTATACGGGTATGGTAACGGTAATTATGTCTGTGTTTAACTTTATTGTATTTTATTTCCTAATGAAGGGGAAAACGAAGATGACCAGAACACAGAAGAAACGGAAACGTGCGTACAAGCAACAGGTACGACAGACACAGACTTTGACAAGACACAAATGTGCTATCTGTGGACAGACAGAATTGGACAACCCGAATCTGGAGTTTCGGTATTGTTCAAGATGTAAGGGCAATTATGAGTATTGCCAGAATCATTTGTTCACACATGAACATAAGAAATGATCAAAAATAGAAACGCAAAAAGAATAGAAGAGGATGTTGAATGAATGAAGAGTGAAGATCGCAAAGTAATGAAAGAAATTGCAAAGCACAGAGATTTGGAGATGAATATTCCGGCATACGGGAATGCATATATGAATGCATCGTATGAATATAGTCTGTTAAGGCTTGTGCTGAATTACTATACCATGAAAGAAGTGGAAGATGAGGGTGGCTGCATTGCAGGGGATGCTTATTTGTTAGAGACGATGGATCAGATCCATACCCTGTTGTTCCAGACATTATTAGCAAAGGATCTCAAAGAGGACTATGAGGATAGCGTGAAGCAGATTCATGTTATGCGTGAGAATATGACACAGAAGATGAAAGTGTTGACGGCATATACCGACGCATTGCAGATCTATGAATATATTCTGAACCGGGTTGAATATGGTATTACAGGAGAAGAATATCCGGTAGAAGAGAGTGAATTAGCAGCGAAAGTTTTCCAGTATCTGTTCCGGGATAATGATAAGATGGTTGTAAATAGTAAGATTCAGTTAGTGACCGGACAGCTCCCAATTCGGATGACGAAGAACCGTTTCTTTGAATATCTGACAGAGACGCTTAATATCTATCAGGGATCGGACACCTCGTCGGTGGATGACTTTGTATCAATGTTGAAATCAACGGCTTTATTAGAAGTTCCGCAGGGATATGGGGAAGATTATCCAGAAATCTATAAAGTGATCGAGTTGTTAGAGCATACCGATCTTAAGACGTTAGATTTAGAAAGTTACCGGGCAATTATGGAACAGTTTGCATTTACAACAGATCATTTGACACAGATTGTGAGCAATCATTTGTTGGCAATGGAGATTATTAATGCATTTTATGCAGCACTATTGGCAATGCCATATGAGAATAGTAGCGAGAATGGAGTTAAGGTATGCTTGTCGATGTTGTCTGGACTGCATGATGCGTTTGTTTCTTCTGGAGAAATACCTTCCAGCGTAGATGATGGATTTGCACAAATTGAAGGGTTACAGGAGATGATTGGTGAAGATGTTCTGCAATTTGAGAGTATTTTGCCGGATGTCATGACAGAACATCAGGATACGATTTCGTGGATCATGGCAGAGAAGATATTCAATCGTCTGGCATTGATCTCCAAATTACAGTCGAATAGTTTATTTATTGAGTTAGATGAGGAAGAGCAGGAGACAAAACCAGCTGACAATACATATATTACACAGAAACGGGACGAATTGGTAGAACTGCTTACCACTTATTTCAAGGAGCATACCAAAGAGGTCAATCGTGCGGTTATGGCAGCATTGTTCTCCAATATGCCGGTGCTGTTTAACTCACAGCAGGAGATCAAAGAATATATTGAGTATAGTTTGAATCATTGTGGTAACACAAGTGAACTGATGGCAGTTGGAAAGATACTGACAGAGATGATGGAAGAAGAGTAATGGTTTAAGGCGGTGGCAAAGTGGATATCCTATTTCATGAGAAGATGTATCAGAATGGATACTCTGAGAAGAAAATAGAAAAGATCAGAAAAAAGATTCAGAAGCTGTCACCGAAACTGAATTTGTTTTTGATTACATTGCCAATTGGTCCGGAAGGAATTCTTGAGATCTATTGGTATCCGGAATTGTTACAGCCCCTATATCGTCGCAGTCCGGAGAAAATGATTGTTGTAGGCATTGCTGCAAGCAGAGAAGATGCTTATGAATTGGTAGAACAGATTATTCAGGATATTGGTTGGAATGAAGGAACTATATCAGTCCGGGATTATTTTGAGGAGAGAGTATGATACTATCCATATTAAAAGGAATTGGATGTGTGATCGGAATCATAGTATTAGTGATTCTGTTATATATTGGGATTGTATGTATATTGCCGGTCCGCTATGAATTTGACGGGGATTATCATGAACAGTTTGATGGCGGTGCCAGAATCCGTTATATGCCGATCGGATTGCGGATTGCGGTATCTTATCATAATCAACAATTTCAATACACGGTTCGTTTATTGGGTGGAGTTATCATGACGAATACTGGTGCAAAGATATCCTGGATAGGTAGAAAGTTGTTTGCAGATGAAGAAAAAGAGGAAGAGAGTTCCTCTGTGTCAGAGCAGAATAACGATATATCCGGGTTGGAACATGTGGAGAATATGGAGCAGAGCACAGAATCACATAGTTCGGCGCGGGCTTCACAAGAGAAAAAGATACAGCATACAGGTGATTCGCATAGCGAAGAGGAGTGCCAGAATGTACAACCGGACAAAAGGATATCGGTTCGACAGAGAATCCGGGATCGAATACAGCATGGCAAACAAAGAATCCGTAGAATTTTTCAAAAGGGAAAGCAATGGAATAAGAAAAAAGATGCATTGCTTAAGATATATCATTCCCGACGGTTTGAGGTTGTCAAAGCAGATGTGAAAGGATATATCAAACAATTCTTTTATATTGTTAAGCCGCAGAGGTTAGAAGGAGAGGTGCATTTCGGGTTTGAGGATCCGGCAGCTACAGGGGAGCTGTTAGGTGTACTTGCCTGTATCCTTCCGTTATATCAGAATTATCTTATGATTCATCCGGATTTTGAAAAAGCCTGTTTTGATGGTAATCTGCGGGGAAAAGGAAAGATATATCTTGGTGCAGTTTTGATTTTACTGCTTAAGATAGTATGGAATAAAAACCTTATAAAAGTAACAAAGAAAGTGCAAACTATAATAGAAGCATAGGAGGGCTAGATTATGGCAAATGATTTTAACACAACAGTGGGTTCCTTATTTCAGGGAATGGACAAATTTTTAACGACAAAGACGGTGGTAGGGGATCCTACTACAATCGGGGATACGATTATTTTACCATTGGTAGATGTGAGCTTCGGAGTAGCTGCCGGAGCGTTTGCGGACGGACAGAAGAATAACGGTGCCGGTGGTCTGGGTGGTAAGATGACCGCAAGTGCAGTGCTTGTGATCAAGAATAATCAGATCCGGTTGGTAAATGTCAAGAATCAGGATACGGTTACAAAGATCTTAGACATGGTTCCAGATTTAGTAGAGCGGTTCCAGAAGAAGGATGATGAGGAAGAAACTACGCCGGAAGTTGACAGTGCGGTAAATGATATTTTAGAAAATGAATAAGGAATAGTCACAAAAGAAGCAAGACCGGAATATACTGTTTTATAGTAGGTAAGATGAGGAATACTATGAGACGGGTATGGGGTTTTGCTTTTTTTTGGTTTGCAGTGGGAATGATCGTGGATTTTATCCTGACAGGATTCTGGAATTTCTTTGTGGTAGTAGCAGCACTTATTATTGCATATATATTATTCTGTAGATGTTGATTCTAAGTTGTGGTAATCCTAGTAGAAAACAAAAAAAGAGAACCAATCGGTTCTCCTTTTATCTCTACGATTAAGCTCTCTCAATCTTGCCTGAACGTAAGCATGAAGTACAAACATAAACTCTCTTTGGTGTACCGTTCACGTTAGCTTTAACCTTCTTAATGTTAGACTTCCACATCTTATTAGCTCTTCTATGAGAATGACTCACTTTGATTCCGAAATGAGCAGCTTTATCACATACTGAACACTTTGCCACGACTTGCACCTCCTTGAATGAATTAACCTACCGGTTTGCAACACGTCAATTTTAACAGAACTAAGAAGAGATTGCAAGCATTAATTTTAAAAATGTTTCTTTTTTTCAAAAACCTGTTTTTTTGGACTTGCGTCAATATGTGAGGAATGGTATGATAATATTTACCATACAATATTTATTAGCGAAGAAAGCATGGAGGGATATGTATGAAGATAGAATTAGAAACAGGCAACGGCGAGGTTGTAATTGAAAGTGAAGTCATTGCCCAGTATGCTGGACTTTCTGCAATTGAGTGCTTTGGAATTGTAGGAATGGCAACTGTCAATATGAAAGATGGATTTGTAAAGTTGCTTCGTGGAGACAGTGTCTCTAAGGGAGTAAATGTTACTGTCGGTGAGAATAATGCAATTGCAATTGATTTTCATATTATCGTTGCTTATGGAGTAAGCATTTCCACTGTTGCAGAGAATTTGATGTCAACAGTACGATATAAAGTAGAAGAATTTACAGGTATGCAGGTAGAGAACATTAATGTGTTTGTCGAAGGTGTACGGGTAATTGATTAGGAGGAACTATGAGTCAGAAAGTAAGTGTAGATGCAAAGAGCCTTCAATATGGTTTCTTAGCAGGTGCCAAAAGAATTGAAGAGAAGAAAGAATATATTAATGAATTGAATGTATTTCCGGTACCAGATGGAGATACGGGTACGAACATGACCCTCACGATCACATCTGCTGCCAAAGAAGTTGCTTCTATTACGAATCCGACATTTGCCAATGTAACAAAAGCAATGTCTACCGGTTCTTTAAGAGGTGCACGAGGTAATTCAGGTGTTATTCTTTCACAGTTGATTCGTGGTTTTTGTAAAGAATTAGAAGGAAAAGAAGCAGTAACAATGGAGGATGTAGCGGCTGCATTTAACCGTGCTGTGGCGACTGCATATAAGGCAGTTATGAAGCCGAAGGAAGGTACGATCTTAACAGTAGCCAAGGGATTAGCAGATAAGGCATCAGAATTAAGTACATCTAAGAAGACAATGTTGGAATTTGCAACGGATGTATTAGCATATGGTAGAGAGGTGCTGAATCAGACCCCGGAGATGCTTCCTGTATTGAAAGAGGCAGGCGTTGTAGATTCGGGTGGAGAAGGTCTTATGACAATATTAGAAGGTGCATTTGATGCATTAACTGGTAAAGTCACTTATGATTTCTCGAATGAATTTTCAGCAGGTGCAACAGAGGGAAAGCCGGCACCAGATGCATCCGGTCTGCGTACAACGAATGCGGCTGGAATTGACCGGAAAGAGATTGATACATCCCATATAAAGTATGGATATTGTACAGAGTTCATTATTATGCTGGAGAATGAGTACAATAAGCAGATTGAAGAGGAATTTAAGACATACTTAGAATCAATCGGTGATTCTTTAGTAGTGGTATCCGATGATGAGATTGTCAAAGTACATGTGCATACGAATCATCCGGGACTGGCATTTGAACGTGCATTGACTTATGGTTCTCTTACGAGCATGAAGGTTGATAACATGCGTGAAGAACACCGCGAGAAAGTAATTATGGAAGCGGAGAAGGTTGCGGCAGAGCAGGCGAAAGAGAGAGAAGAAGCAAAGAAAGCAATTGAGGAAGAGACACCGGCACAGCGTAAAGAATATGGTTTCATTTCCGTGTCTGTTGGAGAAGGTATGAATGATATCTTCAAGGATCTCGGGGTAGATTATCTGATCGAGGGTGGTCAGACGATGAATCCAAGTACCGAGGATATGCTGAATGCGATCGATCAGGTGAATGCGGATACGATCTACATTCTTCCGAATAATAAGAATATTATCTTAGCAGCAAATCAGGCACAGTCATTAACAGAAGATAAGAAGATTGTGGTTGTTCCATCTAAGACTGCTCCACAGGGAGTAGCAGCGTTGATTGCGTTTGATGCGAATGCAGATGCAGATACGAACTTAGAGTCTATGACAGAAGATATGGGTAACGTGAAGACCGGACAGGTAACATATGCTGTTCGTGATACCAGTATTGATGGTAAGACAATTAAGGCCGGAGATATCATGGGACTCGATGATAACGGAATTCAGGCGGTATCGGAAGATTTGATGACGACGACCAAAGAACTATTGGAACAGATGGTGGATGAAGATTCGGAGTTGATCAGCATTTATTATGGTGCAGAAGTAAGTGAAGAAGATGCAAAGGCATTTGCAGATTATGTAGAAGCAACTTATGAAGATTGTGATGTAGAATTTAATTATGGTGGTCAGCCAATCTATTATTACGTATTATCTGTTGAATAGAAGATAAGCAGGAATTACTGTCACGCAGAGAGTGTATTTGCGTGGCAGTTTCGTGTATATGGGAATTGTTATGAATATTACGGATCCAATTGGAAGTATGAAAGGCGTCGGTCCTAAGACGGCAGCCCTTTTTGCAAAATTGAATATCTATACCGTGGAAGACCTGATACGGTTCTATCCGCGTACTTATCTAAGTTATGGAGAGCCAGTGTATGTCCGGGAAGCTGAAGTCGGAGAGCGGGTGGCGATCCGAGCAAGTATCCAGTCTTATGTTGATATTAAGAAGATACGGAATCTTCGTCTGGTAACGTGTATGGCCAAAGATGCCAGTGGAAGTGTGAAACTGCTATGGTATAATTGTCCGTTTCTGAAACAGGTATTTCATATTGGACAGACATTTATATTTGTCGGTGATCTATCAATCCGCAACCATCAGTTTGTGATGGAACATCCAGAGTATTATACAGAGCAACAGTATGCAACTCTGATTGCGTCCATGCAGCCGGTGTATCCGTTGACAGAAGGGCTTAGCAATAAAGTAGTGACCAAATTGATCAAGGCAGCAATGGAACAGATTGATCAGCTTGAAGATAAAGTGCCGGAATGTGTAATAGAACGATACCAGCTGATGGCATTGAAAGATGCGGTTACGGGAACGCATTTTCCTACGAATGCAGAACAATTATTAGAGTGCAGGAATCGATTAGTTTTTGATGAGTTTTTCTGGTTTTTGGTGCAGATGCATTATATGCGGGAACATACAATGAAAGCAGAGAATCAGAATCGGATAACGGATTGGTCTGCAGTGGATGATTATATTGCAAAGCTTCCGTTTACTTTGACGAAGGGACAGCAGGATGCCTTGCAGGATATCCGTTCGGATATGAGTGGTACGACTGTCATGAACCGGTTAGTGCAGGGAGATGTTGGCTCAGGAAAGACAGCGGTTGCCATGATGGCAATCTTAGCCTGTGTGAAGAATGGATATCAGGCAGCATTTATGGCACCAACAGAGGTTCTTGCTATGCAGCATTATGAAAGTGTGCAGAAGGATTTAGGCGAATTTGGAGTGCGGGTTGCCTTGTTATGTGGTTCTACCAGACTGGCGGAGAAACGTAAGATCTATGAAGCGTTGGCTGCTGGTGAGATAGATGTAATTGTAGGAACTCATGCGTTGATTCAGGATAAAGTGATGTATCATAATCTGGCTTTGGTGATCACGGATGAACAGCATCGATTTGGAGTGCGCCAGCGCGAAAAATTATCCCGGAAAGGACAGGAGCCACACGTATTGATTATGAGTGCTACACCAATTCCAAGAACCCTTGCAATCATTATGTATGGTGATCTTGATATTTCGATTATGAAGGATATGCCGGCAACGCGTAAACCAATCAAGAATTGTGTCGTAGGTCCGAAGTATCGTCCGACAGCATATAAGTTCATGTTAGAGCAGATTGAGAAAGGCCATCAGATCTATATTATATGTCCGATGGTGGAAGCAAGTGAGAATATGTCGGCTGAGAATGTGATTGAGTATCAGGAGAATATACGGGAATACTTTCCTGATAAGGTAAGAATTGCATATTTGCATGGTAAGATGACACCCGATGAAAAGAACATGATCATGAGTACATTCGCAGAGGGGAAGATAGATATTTTAGTTTCGACTACGGTAATCGAAGTTGGAATTAATAATCCGAATGCGACTGTTATCATGATTGAAAATGCAGAGAAGTTCGGTCTGGCACAGTTGCATCAGCTTCGTGGACGTGTCGGCCGTGGCGCTGACCAGTCGTATTGCATTATGCTTTGTGGAACAGAACGAAAGGAAGCATTAGACCGGTTATCCATATTGAATGCATCCAATGATGGTTTCTATATTGCAAATGAAGATTTGAAATTGAGAGGCCCCGGGGACTTTTTTGGAGTAAGGCAAAGCGGGGATATGTTATTTCATTTGGGAGATATCTATAATAATGCGGATATGCTGAAAACGGCAAATGATGCTATTGCTTATTTAGAACAGACACATTATCCATTCGAACAGTTGGCAATGCCGGAAGAGATGACACATGTTCAATTATAGAATTCGGCTTGCTTTGGATAATTTAACATCTGAAAATTTATGGAAGATGTGTGGGAAAGTATTGACAAATCGAGGTTTTTTAATAAAATAGAGTAGGAGTTGTGAAATGAGAGTAATTGCAGGAAAAGCCAGACGATTACAATTAAAAACACCGTCTGGAATGGATACACGTCCGACAACTGATCGGATCAAAGAAACATTGTTTAATATGCTTCAGGATGAATTGTATGATGTTAATTTCCTGGATCTGTTTAGTGGAAGTGGGGGAATTGGAATTGAGGCATTAAGCAGAGGAGCTGCAAGAGCCTGGTTTGTGGAACAGAACCGTGATGCTGCAGCAATCATTAAAGAGAATCTTGCATTTACACATTTGAGTGATCAGGCAGAAGTTATGGTGACTTCGGCGGTCAGTGCAGTGACAATGCTACAGGGACAGGTTAAGTTTGATGTTGTATTTATGGATCCGCCATATGGCAAGGGATTGGAGAAAGAAGTATTGCGTCATCCTGCATTTATGACAATTCTGCAAGAGAATGCACTGGTGATTGTAGAAGCGGATCTGGATACGAATCTTATGCCGGAAGAGATACCAGGGCTTCATATTCTGAAAGAGAAGATCTATAAGACGAACAAGCATATTTTTTTAGAAAAAGATTCTATAGAGAGATGAGGATAAGAGATTGAGTAAGGCAATATATCCGGGCAGTTTTGATCCGGTAACATTTGGCCATTTAGATATTATTAAGCGTTCTGCATCTATGTTTGATGAATTAGTTGTCGGAGTGCTTGTGAATAATGCGAAACATCCGTTGTTTTCTGTTGAAGAACGGACGCAGATGTTAGAAGAGGCGGTAAAGGAATATCCGAATGTATCGGTTATTGCTTTTGATGGTCTGCTGATTGATTACATGAAAGAGCATGATATATCTGTGATTGTGCGTGGATTACGTGCGATTACCGATTTTGATTATGAATTACAGATTGCACAGAGCAATCGCAAGGTAAGTAATGAGACGATTGATACAGTTTTTTTGACAACAAGTATTGACTATGCGTATTTAAGCTCCAGTATTGTCAGGGAATATGCAAGTTATGGAACAGATGTAAGAGCGTTTGTTCCGGAATTTGTAGCCCGCAGATTGCAGGATCGTTATCAATCAAAATAATAGAATACAGATTAATGGAGGAAAAAAGCAATGGCAAGAAAAAGTATTGAAGATGTAATGAATGAGATCGAAGATTTTTTGAACAGCTGTAAGACAACAGCGTTATCATCGAATAAAATGATTGTACCAAGAGATGAGTTTGATGAGTTGTTTGGAGATTTGAAGGTTAAGATTCCGGCAGAGATCGATCGTTGTAAGAAGATTATGCGGAATAAAGAAGCAATCCTGATGGATGCCAGAAAAAATGCAGATGGGATTCTTGCAGAGGCAACTGCAAAAGCAGAACAGATGGTATCTGAGACAGAGATCATGAATCAGGCAAACCAGAAAGCATATGAGACGGTTGAGATGGCAAGAGTACAGGCAAATGATATCTTAGCACAGGCAGTAGCTGAGGCGAATGAAGTACGATTAGGTTCTATGCAGTATACCAATGATATTATGACAGGAATCCGTGATTATGTAGAAGCAACCATGCAGGCAGAGCGTGCTAATTATGAGAATCTGCTTGCAGCACTTAATAATGATTATATGATCGCCAATGCGAATCTTTCTGAGATTCAGAATCAGATTGTAGAATTTATAGGAGATCCGAATAGCGTGACCAAGGCACCACAGATCAAGACGGCTGCTAATGGCAAAGCAGTTCCGAATCCACCAAAGGCAAAGCAGAGTGTAGTAGACAAAGTAAAACAGGCAGTTGGCGTGAAGGAAGAGAAGCCGGTGGAAGAGAAAGTAGAGACGAAACCGGCTGTGAACATTCCAGATTTTATTACTAGCGGTGAAAAGGTAGTACCGAATGAGACTCCGTTAGAAGCGAATGTGAACCTGAATTCGGAGACAGCAAGCGAACCAGCGGCTGCAAAGGCACAGGACAATGCAGTTTCTGAGGCTGCAGCAACAGCAGAGCCAGTTGCAGATGTAACTGCTCCAAAGAACGAGCCGGTACAGTCAGCTCCATCACAACAGGTAGCAGCTTCGACGACGAACGGACAACAGGTAGCACCAACCAAGAAGGTTAAGAAGAAGATCGTTAAGAAGAGAAATCCGGTTCTTCATACACCACAGACTGCGCAGGAGACGGTCGCTAAGACATTAGAGGCAGCTGCGGCAGCCAAAGTAGATAAGACGGTATACAAAGCAAATGGTGAACAGGCAAGAGAAGTTCCACCAATGGAAGGTCGTGTGAAACGTGGTCCCAGAGTGGGAAGAGGTGTAGTGGAGAATCAGGTTGAGTCAAATGATCAAGATGCATTTGAGGTAGAGACCGCAGCATTTCCAGAGGGCGAGGCTCCAACTAAGTCTTTGGGCGTGGTAGATGATTTTTCAATGGAAGATAAGTTCTAGAGTTTTATCGCAATGATTATTGGCATATGAGACATATATAACTGTATACAATTAGAAAAGTACCTGCGGATAAGATACATTTATCCAGCAGGTATTTTTTGATGGAAGCATTCGGGTAATTAAGAACACCTTTGATCTGGAAAGCGCTGCAAAGCCCGCCCCACGATGAAAGGCAGCAGATCAGAGCAAGCCTGATAGATTCGGGTACTGCAATTGATTGAAGAAGCTGTAAGCCGGTTGTGATCTCTAAAGAAGAAAGCAGCAGTTTAGCCGGAACAATCTGACATAGTGGCTGTAGGATCTGGATTATGATTGAAAAAAGAATGACGTACATACCAATCGTAACTAAGATGTTGACAGTATGTAAAAAGGTATCTGTGATACAAAGACGATGTGTACGATTGTATAAGAAAGATGTTTTTAAATCTATTGGATGTTTTATAATGGAAAGTACAAATGCATATAGAATAGTCGGAAGATAGATACTTAATAAAAAGACAGATAGAGGAAGCTTGTTTTGTAAAATGTGGAGATGGACATATCCGATGAGAAACATAGGACTTGCCTGACTTGTAAGACAAAGCAGATAATTTGCATCCTTGACAGAGATATATTGATTATGTACAAAATCATTTAATATTTTGCCTCCGATAGGATAACCGCATAGATTGCCTAATGTAATAGCAAGAATTGGATATATATTGCGGCTCGTATATCGGGAAAGAAAACGTGCAGCAGCCTGATAGGCATTCGTTTCTGCTAAAGCATTGGTAACCAGAATGAAAGGAAGGAGAGAGGGAATTAAGGTCTGATACCATAATAAGAGACCATTTCGGGTACCGGCAATTGCCTGCGTATGAAAGAACAGAAGAAGAACAAGAAGGCAGATCATACCTGTAAATTGTTTCATGGAAAGTCCCCTAAAATGGTCTTATTCTATCATATGAGAAGAAGTGTAAATTATGACGTTGCGTTCATATTCTGTAGGAAGTGTAATGCCATAGCGATTATAAAATGCCTGATTATACAGGTGACTTTTGCGTATGTCATTACAAAATGTATGATAGGTCTCTTCGGGCAGGATCTCCCTTGCTTTGGTTACTTTTTGTATAACAGGGACACTGGTTGTCTGCTGCATTTCTTTCAGCAGGCAGCTGGCTTCTTTGCGGAATCCAAGTAACCGAAGATAGGAAACATAATGATTGGCCTTGGCATAATTCATCTGTGTCTGGGTCTGCATAAGTAGGATATTAAGAAGGCAACGCTTTATCCGGGTATCAGACATATGTTTCTTTGAAAGTTCTTTCAGCAAGGAATCGAAGTCATCCGGCAGTAGATGATAGGCAGATAATTGATTGGCAAAATCGTTCGAAACATCACAAAACTTATTAAATTTCTGTGCCGGATACAGAAAAGCATATTGCAAAAATGGCAGAAAATCATTCCAGAATAATGGTCTGGCATCCGAACGATTGACAAGAATCTGATAACTGCTGTCAGGCATATAAGCTTGTAACTCTTCACAAGAAGAAAAGGAGTGTTGTTTTATAGTATGACGCAAAGCAGATGCGGAACAGATTGTATGATCTAATTTGGTATCGTGATATCCGGCACCGATGCGTGGAATGGCGAAAGGTGTAATCGGAAGCTGATACCGTTCAATTGCTTTCAGATACTCGATCGCAAGGATATTGTTGGGTTGTTTCATGATATCTGCAAATTGGGGATCTGTAAAATGATCTGACAGAGCGATCGAGCGTGCCTTGGCGTAGGAAAGACCACTTGCCAGCAATTCTTTTAATTGATGCTGATATGGGATGGGTTCTGTTACAAGAAAATGTGCAATCTCCTGTAAGAGAGACAGTGTATTAGTCTCAACCCCAAAACATAACGTATCCACTAAATGGGTAGCAGCTAGTGACAGAATGGAGGCACTTGCAAAGTGTTCTGCGCTTGCGGTCGCAAATAAAGCAGGAATCTCAAATACGAGATCGGCACCAGCAGACAAAGCACATTCAGTGCGGACATACTTATTAAAAATGGCAGGTTCCCCGCGCTGTACATAATCCCCACTCATCATGAGTATGACTTTTTTGTCTGGAAAATGAGTTCGGGCAGCGTCGATAATATAGGCATGTCCATTATGAAAAGGATTCAGTTCTGTAATAATTCCAATATGTTTCATGGTAGTCTCCATTCCTGTTCTATGTTCTAGTATACTACAGTTTATAGGGAAAATACATTATTTTCTTTACAACAATTCTTGGAAATGGTATAGTATAACATATCTTTTTTGCATTTCAGCATATTTATTTTCCCCTTTTGGATTACAATACGGAGTAGAAACAATCGAAAATACATTCGATTGGTTATTGACAAGTTACATAGAATATATTAAGATTAAGAAAACGAACAAATGTTCATGGAGGTTATTAGAATGGCGAACGAAGATAAGATGAAAGCGTTAGACGCAGCACTTGCAAATATTGAGAAACAGTTTGGCAAAGGAACCGTTATGAAACTGGGAGATTCAGCAGCAGATATGAATGTGGAAGCAGTTCCTACGGGATCACTAAGTCTGGATCTTGCACTTGGAATTGGTGGTGTGCCGAAGGGAAGAATTATAGAGATATATGGACCAGAATCAAGTGGTAAGACGACCGTAGCATTACATATCGTTGCAGAAGTTCAGAAGAGTGGCGGTATTGCAGGTTTTATTGATGCAGAGCATGCGTTAGATCCTGTATATGCAGGGAATATTGGTGTTGATATTAATAATTTATATATTTCACAGCCGGATAATGGAGAACAGGCATTGGAGATTACGGAGACTATGGTACGTTCCGGTGCAGTAGATGTTATTATCGTAGACTCAGTAGCTGCTTTGGTTCCGAAAGCAGAGATTGAAGGTGAGATGGGAGATTCCCATGTGGGCTTACAGGCTCGTTTGATGTCTCAGGCTTTGCGTAAGCTTACTGCGGTGATCAGTAAGTCGAATTGTGTGGTAATCTTTATTAACCAGCTGCGTGAGAAGGTTGGCGTTATGTTTGGTAATCCGGAGACGACAACAGGTGGACGTGCGTTGAAGTTCTATTCTTCTGTCCGGTTAGATGTTCGTAGAATTGAGACATTGAAGCAGAACGGTGAAGTGATTGGGAACCGGACCAGAGTGAAAGTTGTTAAGAATAAAGTGGCACCACCATTTAGAGAGGCTGAATTTGATATTATGTTTGGTAAAGGAATCTCTAAGGAAGGTGATATTTTAGATCTTGCTGTGAAAGAGAATATCGTGAACAAAGCAGGTGCATGGTTCTCTTATAATGGAGAGAAGATTGGCCAGGGACGTGAGAATGCGAAGATATTCTTACAGGATAATCCTGAGATTGCTTTGGAGATCGAGAATAAAGTGCGGGAAAGTGCAGGCTTAGGTGATCTGGACGGAGCAGAGAATATAACAACAAACTTGTCAGAGGATGAATAATGCATATTTGTAATATTGAGTGCAACGGCAAACAATATGAAGTATATGGGGAAAACGGTTATCTGTTTTCCCTATATGGCAAGGAATTGAAGAAGTATCATATTGAAGCAGATTGTGAGATCGAAGATACTTTAGTTGAAGAGATCTGTCAATCCGTGATATACAAACGTGCGAGGGAACGGGCGCTGTATCTATTAGAACGGCGCCCGTATTCTGTATCAGAATTACGAGGAAAGTTAACCAAGAATCGATATCCAGAATCCGTAAGGGAACAGGTCATTTCCTTTTTGGAAAAGTATGGTTATTTAGATGATGTAGAATACACACGGATGTACATGAATACCTATATATCCAAGCGTAGTTACAAACAGATGTCGTTTGAACTGCTTCGGAAAGGGGTAAGCAAAGATATTATTGATGCCTGTATCGATGAATTGGATGTGACAGAACAGGAAGGATTTATGAGACAGTTTCTTCGTTATACGAGGGGTAAGGATCTTAATGATTACGCAGTCAGACAGAAGGTGTTCCGCTATTTTTATGGAAAAGGGTATCCTAGTTCTTTGATTGAAGAAGCAGTAGTAAAGTGGAGAGAACAATCAGAATTTTATGAAGATTCTACATCAAATTGAATGATTATTTTAGAAAATTCTTTCTTTTGCTTGACAGATTGCACAAAAAAAGATAAACTTTAACTGTTGTACTTATGTTAAGTGCAATGATAACTTAATAAGGAGGTGCTCCTGTGGAACCAGGCTATATTATTGTTTTTGCTATTATTTTAATCGTAGCTGTTATCGTTTCATGGTTCTTGTCTCTTACATATCGTAAGAATGTTGTGGAGAAGAAGAATTCAGATGCAGAAGACAGAGCGAGAGAGATTATAGATGAAGCTGTAAAGAATGCTGAGGCTAAGAAAAAGGAAATTCTCCTAGAGGCAAAGGAAGAGTCAATTAAGACCAAGAATGATCTTGATAAAGAGATCAAAGACCGACGGAATGAAGTACAACGTATGGAGAAACGAGTTCTTTCCAGAGAAGAGAACTTGGATCGTAAGACGGAATCTATTGAGAAGAAAGAGTCGGCCCTTGTTGCTAGAGAACAATCTTTAGAGAAGCAGAAAGCAAAAGTTGAAGAGCTTGAGTCGAAGAAACTACAGGAACTAGAGAGAATCTCTGGATTAACCTCTGAACAAGCAAAAGAATATTTGTTAAAGACTGTTGAAGATGAAGTAAAACATGAAACCGCAGTTCTAGTAAAAGAACTAGAGACTAGAGCAAAAGAAGAAGCAGGTAAGAAAGCAAAGGAATATGTTGTAACAGCTATTCAGAAATGTGCTGTTGATCATGTAGCAGAGACTACGATTTCTTTGGTACAATTACCGAATGACGAGATGAAAGGTAGAATCATTGGTCGTGAGGGACGTAATATTCGTACTTTAGAGACAATGACAGGTGTGGATCTGATTATTGATGACACACCAGAAGCTGTTATCTTATCAAGCTTTGATCCTGTTAGAAGGGAAGTTGCAAGAATTGCACTTGAGAAGCTGATCTTAGATGGCAGAATTCATCCGGCAAGAATTGAAGAGATGGTTGAAAAAGCACAGAAAGAAGTCGAGCAGATGATGCGGGAGGAAGGCGAGAATGCAGCATTAGAAGTTGGCGTTCAAGGTCTTCATCCAGAATTGATCCGTTTACTTGGTAAGATGAAGTTCCGAACCAGTTATGGACAGAACGCATTGAAGCATTCTATGGAAGTTGCACAATTATGTGGTTTGTTGGCAGCAGAAGTAGGTGTGGATGTCCGCATGGCGAAACGTGCAGGTCTTTTACATGATATTGGTAAGTCTGTGGATCATGAGATGGAAGGTTCCCATATTCAGATTGGTGTAGATTTATGTAGAAAGTACAAAGAATCTCCATTGATCATTAATGCGGTAGAAGCACATCATGGGGATGTGGAACCAGAATCCTTAATTGCATGTATTGTACAGGCAGCAGATGCAATTTCTGCAGCTCGTCCAGGTGCAAGACGTGAGACATTAGAGACATACACCACGAGATTGAAGCAGTTAGAAGATATTGCGAACGGTTTCAAAGGTGTTGATAAAACTTTTGCTATTCAGGCAGGTAGAGAGATTCGTATTATGGTAGTTCCAGAGCAGATAAGTGATTCCGATATGGTACTCTTAGCCCGTGATATTTCAAAGCAGATTGAAGATGAATTGAAGTATCCAGGTCAGATTAAGGTGAATGTGATCAGAGAGTCCAGAGTAACGGATTATGCGAAATAGAGATTTTGCTTTGATACGAAAATGACAAGAACTGTCGTGATTATGATAATGAATCATAATTACGGCAGTTTTTTTACTTTATAGGAAAGTTCGTCCTAAAAAGTAAAAATGGTCCGTTAAGGATGCACTCCTTTGTTCTATGCAGGATCATGCATATTTTTATACCAGATTCATATATATGATATGGGGTGCATATATGGAGATGGATAAAGAAAAGAAACGAGTTAATATCTGTACATTTGGGTGTCTGGGTCTGGGAGCAATCATAGGATGTCTTATATTTCTTGGGTGTATTATGTGGTCTGATTTTCCAATCTTAGAATATGGTCTGGAGGATTTTCAAATACCCTCTATGTTGAATACATCCAATACAACGTTTATCTTATATATATGCAGACGCCGGATTTTGCAATGGGGGAGTTTATTTGCAGTCTGGTGTATTATTTCTTACTATGTAGCGGCGAGCGGATATAATTTGATTCTGGGTGGTTGTTACGGTTTCCTGTTAACCGATCTGTTTATTAAGTTTGGGATAAATGGCATTCCTTATGGATTGGCATGTTTTCTACCACATTATATATTTTCTTTTTGTGCAGTATATTGTATGGGAATATGGTTTGGAAATGCTGTTAGAATAGGAGTAAGTTATTATTACAATCGTGTAAATAAAATGCAATATTTTGTTAAAATTTTTGTAGTCGCATTGCTATTATTTATTAGTATAATAATTGAAATAAAATTTCAAAAAAATATTTTAAATTATTTTTACCAATATCTAGTGTGATAGTATTATGTTAATACCCCATTTGGTGGAAAAGTGCCAAAATACTAGGAAATACAAGAAATTCTATGAAAAATAATGTTTGATTTTATGTAAATTAAACATTATAATAGATTTATTGATTACAAGAAATAAGGGGTTTGAGAATGCAACAAAAGATTAATGAGTTCGTGGATTATTTGACCAATGTGAAACGGGCGAGCAAGAATACAATTGCATCATATCGAAGGGATCTTATGAAACTTAACAATTTCTTAACAGATTCAGGATGTACGGATATACATGAAGTGACGGGAACGAACCTGAATTCATATATTCTTATGATTGAAAAGCGGGGATTATCGACTGCAACTGTTTCAAGAAATATTGCGTCAATTAAGGCTTTCTTTTTGTATATGTTGAAGCAGGGAGTGATTTCAGAAGATCCAAGTGAATCTTTGAAACCTCCAAAGATTGAGAAGAAAGCACCGGTTATATTGACAATTGAAGAAGTGAATCTTTTGTTGGAACAACCGTCTGGTACATCACTGAAAGAGATTCGGGATAAGGCTATGTTAGAGGTATTATATGCAACAGGAATCCGGGTGTCAGAATTGATCAGTTTGAAAGTACGTGATGTCAATTTGCCAATGAACTTCTTGCAGTGTCATGATGATAATAAGGAGAGAGTGATTCCTTTTACGAATGAGACAAAGGATGCATTAGAGAATTATCTGCAGCATGCAAGGGAAGCAATGTGTAATGAGAATCAGGAGTATCTTTTTACCAATTGTCAGGGAGCACCTATGACAAGACAGGGTTTCTGGAAGATCATCAAATATTATTCAGCAAAAGCAGGTATTAAGAAAGATATTACGCCGCACACAATTCGTCATTCATTTGCAATGCATTTGGTGAATAATGGAGCAGATCTTAAGTCGGTACAGGAGATGTTAGGACATTCGGATATCTCTACGACACAGATTTATCTGAAGAATAATGCCAATATGAAACTTAAGGAAGTATATGAGAAAGCACATCCAAGAGCGCATGTTTCTTAGCGGTATAACCTGTGAAAAATATATGAAATAATTGTATCTCGTATGATTTTATTGTATAATTATATGAGTGTGGAAGATGGGTTGTCACACGATATCAGTGGTGTGACAGCCTTTTTCTTATGGTAATGATTCTGTAATGGATATTTGTTGCCAAATAATAGATGATTAGATGTTACGGAGGATGTTATGGTTGAGGTTACGGACCTGAGAATGGCGTATGGTTCTAAAGAGATATTGAAAGGAATCACATTTTCTATTAAGAAAGGCAAGACGGTTGGATTGCTTGGTGTGAACGGGACAGGCAAATCTACGACAATGAATCTTTTAACAGGTTATTTAGTTCCTACAAGTGGAACGATTACGATATGTGGTCAGGATATGGTGAAGACACCGAAGAAGGCCAAGAAGCATCTGGGATATCTGCCGGAAGTTCCTCCTGTATATAAAGACTTAAAGGTGCGGGAATATCTTAATTTTGTGGCAGGATTGAAAGGAATCCGCAATGCAAAGAAAGAAGTTGACCGTGTTCTTTCTATGATGGATCTGAAGGATCGGGAATATGAATTTATTAAGCATTTATCTAAGGGATATGGACAGCGGGTTGGTTTTGCACAGGCATTGATCGGAGATCCAGATGTACTTATTATGGATGAACCTTTAGTTGGTCTGGATCCAGCGGAGGCAAAGAAGATCCGGACATTATTAAAAGGGTTGCAGGAAGACCATGCGATGTTGATCAGTTCACATATTTTGTCTGAGATTGAGGAATTGTGTAATGAGACGTTGATTCTCAAAGATGGACTTCTTGTAATGGATAATAATTCGATTCGTGCGAAGAGAAGAGCAGCTACGAACCGATATGAATTTGTAATCAAAGGGGAACGTGCGAAGGTACAGGATGCACTTACAAGATATCAGGGACTTAAGAGCGTTTCTTTTGAGAGAGAGTCTGAACCAGGAGTTTATGTATTCACTGGTACGGCAAAAGATGCAAGAGATATAAGGGACAGTGTATTTTCGTATCTTGTTGGAATGAAACTGCAGGTGTATGGAATTACCAAAGTGGAGAATTCTTTGGAAGATGTCTTTATGGAAGCAACGAGTAAGGAGGAGAAGTAGATGTATACGATATTGAAAAAGGAATTAAAAGGTTATTATACTTCTCTTTCTACATACGTATATTATGCAATGTTTTTCCTGATCTTAGGTGCATATTTTGTGAAAAGTTGTCTGGGAAGTTATAGTACGGAATTTGGATATTACGCACTTAGCAAAGCGTTTGCTGCCGTGTTACTTATGGCACCATTGTTTACAATGCATTTATTAGCACAGGAGAAAAAGAACCGGACAGAGCAGCTATTGTTTACGGCCCCGGTTTCTACTATGGGTGTATTATTGGGGAAGTTTCTGGCAACGGCAATTGTATTGTTGGTTCCTTTTGTGTTGTCTGTAGGATATCCAATCTATATTGCACAGTGTGGTAAGATGAGTGTTACTTTCCTGTTAGGTGCATATCTTGCAGCAATTCTGGTATGTATGGTATTGCTCTCTGTTGGTATGTTGGTGTCTTCTCTGACGTCCAATATGGTACTTGCTGTCATATTGGCATATGGAGTATATCTGGTTGTGTTTTTAGGAAAGATCATAGAGAATTTTGTGCCATCCGAATGGCTGTATCATATGCTGCATTCTTTATCTGTATATAATATTTACTATGCGATGGTTTCGGGTATTGTAAGAAGCGGAGATGTTCTGTATCTATGCATTCTTGCGATATTCTTTTTTGTCGTGACATGGTTAGTTGTAGAGTATAAGAGATTAGGATTGGGCCAGTTTCTTCTGCGTCTTGTGATGGGAATAGCTGTATGTGCATGTTTGACGGGAATTAGTATGGGTACAACAAAGGTGTATGATTGTACGGCAGAACATTTGTTGACATTTTCCAAGGATACAAAGAGTGTGGTATCTAATATAGGGAAAGATACGGATATCTATTATTTAGGAGAGCGAAGCAGAGTAAATGCGACTTATCAGGAATTACTTGCACAATATGCCAAACTGAATGATAAGATACACATTCACTACAAGAATGTACAATCTGATCAGGAATTTCGAAGCAAATATTTAGCAAATGTATCCAGTGTAAGTGAAACTAGTATGGTAGTCGCAAGTGATGACAAATATGTATATCTGAATGCAGACGATTATGTATCTACGATTCAGACGTCCACATATTCTTATAAGAGTACATTGGAGTTGGAGAATCAATTGACGAGTGCGATACATTATGTTAACTCAGAGGATAGCCAGAAGGTATATTATGTGACTGGCCATGGAGAGTCAACATTAGATACTGCATTTTCCAATATGCTTCGCATGAATAATTACGAACTGAAGGAATTGAATTTACAGGAGAAATTGAACTCCGTAGAGGCAACGATACCGGAAGCGTGTACAGCATTGCTCATTGATGCTCCGCAGACGGATTATTCGGAAGATGAGATAGATGCATTGAAGGAATATATGAATGATGGTGGCAGAATCTTTGTTGCGATTGATCCGTTAAATGAAGATCTGACCCGATTTGATGCATTTATGGAGGAATATGGTCTGCAATTACAGACCGGAGTTTTAGTAGAAGGTACGGAGAATAATTATGTGTATGATACGGCATATTATTTAATGCCGGAGATTCAGTCCCATGCGATTACTAAGAGATTAGAAGATGATCACCTTTCTGTTTTGACAATGACCAGTAAAGGAATTAAGAAGAACGGAAATGCAAATGGCTATACATGTACAGATCTTTTGACTACATCAGCGAAAGCATTTGCAAAAGTATCTGACTTTGATAATCTTAATACGAAGGGTGAGGATGATGTAAGCGGTTCTTATAGCGTTGCAACGCTTTCAGAGAAGGAGAATGCCGGAAAGATGATATTACTTACATCAGATATATTCTTTAACGATGAGGTGGATGCAGATTGTGCAGGCGGTAATCGACAATTCTTCTTGTCAGCAGTCAATTATCTGGCAGGTAATGAAGATACAGGTATTATGATTCCGGGTAAAGAAGTGGGAGATCAAGTTGCTTTGTATCCTAATACATCACTGAATCTGGTGAAAGTAATTACGATTGTAATATTACCGCTTCTGATGTTGGTAGTTGGAGTTCTTGTGGTAATTGGATATCGTAAGAACATAGTTCTTAAATTACAAAATAAAAGGAAACAGAAACATGAAGAAAAAGAATCAATCTCATCGGATGAGAATACATTGGATTAGATTCTGCATTTTGCTTATTGTGGCTGGAATATCGGGTGTGGTCATTTATAGAAAGCCCAGCTATGCAGCGTGGCAACAGCAGGAAGACGGGAGTGTCTATTATGAAGATGAAAATGGTCAGATTGCAGTCGGATTTCAGGAGATAGATGGAAAGCGATATTATTTTGATGACAATGGATATCTGCAAACAGGTAAATTTTATGTGAAAGAAAAAGATGCGTATTATTTTAGCGATGATCAGGGTGTACTTGCAGTTGGTGGAATCATTCCTACAGAGGATGGATTCTATGCAGTAGATGCTGAGGGTAAGATCCAGACAGGTTTTGTGGATTATGAAGGGGCTAGATATTATTTTGACTCCACAGCAACGATAGTCAAAGGATGGTACAAGGCAGAAGATAATTGGTATTATGCAGATGAGAATGGCAAAATGTGTACCGGATTGCTTTCTATTGACGGGGCTCGTTATTATTTCGGGACAGACGGAATCTGTGTCAGAAACACAACCCTAGACTTAGATGGAGTCACATATGTATTCAATGCAGATGGCAGCGTGGATGAGAATGCAACGGTACTGTATCCAGTTTATCAGAGCATCAACACGATAAGAACACAGAATGGACTACCGGAACTTCAGAGGGATGGTAAGGTGCAGGCTTGTGCTATTGTTAGGGCAACCTCCTTAACGGATGGATTTGAAGAGTCAATGGCTGGAACATTGGAGAATCTTCTTAAAAATCGGGGTGTTTCCTGCAAGAATGGATATGAATTCTCTTACGGTGGAATCGAGTCGTATGATACTGAACGACTGATACAGGATATGACAAAAGACAGTCGGCTGCAGGAGGCATTGAGGGATGCATCTGTAACGACTGTTGGAATTGGAGTGTATCAGCAGGATGCGGTGGGCTATTACGATATTATCCTAATTTCCCAGTAAACTTTAACCCTTGCACAGCGTAAGTGAAACGGACGGACGCGCGAAATATTATTTTTCAAATCGGTTGTTTGGGATATAACATATCATAGCAGGCACGCTCTCGCT
>CACWQE010000019.1 GCA_902762905.1 uncultured Lachnospiraceae bacterium
TAGCACGAATTTAGTGCTGCTACTGGAGCAATTAAGTGCAAACGGCCCCGGCTTGGAACCAATTTTTCTAGGCCGGAGCGTCCGTTTGGCACATCTGTCTGTTACTTACGCTGTGCAAGGGGGTATGTTTTATAACCGGAACTTTACTTGAATCGGTTCCTTCAAGTGCTGTCCCCCACGGGACTTCACTCTCGTTGTTATATTCAGATAGTAATCGGTATCTTTGGCATATGCCTCTAATGGTTCCACCTCAATCTCCATATCGGCATCATTATAATTGAACTTGGTCGCCATCTTCATACCGGTTTCGCTCTCTACATATAAGTTGTCTGAAGTAATTGTAGAAGGATCTAGGGCGGTTGTAAAACGGCATTTCCATACGAACTTGCCTGTCTTAAAACTAAGGTTCTGCTTCACGCGGCTCTCATATCCTTTTGGTACATCTTCAATTTCTATATAATCTCGTGCCATCTTATACACCTCCTGTGTTACAAAATCCATTCGGAAATACAATTCCTGTCAGAAATAATATTACATTTCGTAGCCAACTAAGAATGCTTTCTGGTTAATCTCGATCGTCTTAGGAGGAACAGTCTTTGCAATAACATCTAACCAGTCTTCCTTCGAGAAATCCATATGCTGTGCAGCAACACCTAATACAATGTTGTTGAAGACTCTGGAATTGCCTAATTTGAGTGCTTCAGCGGCTGCGTCTACAGAATATACCTTGTAGGTTTTAGACAGATCTTCAATGATATTCTCTGGATACTGTGCAACGCCGGTTACAACCGTGATCGGGTCGATTCTCTGGTCGTTAATAACTAAGGCTCCGCCCGGTTTTAGGAAGTGTGCATAACGAAGTGCCTCTAACCGCTCAAATGCGATCAGAACGTCAGCCTGTCCTTCCTCTACGATTGGCTCAGCAACCTTTTCGCCGTAACGAACAAATGTAACAACGGAACCACCACGCTGTGCCATTCCGTGAACCTCTGATAATTTTACATCATATCCGGCAGTTAAAATGATTCCACCAAGAATACGGCTTGTAAGCAGCGTACCCTGACCGCCAACGCCGACGATCATAATATTCTTTGTTTCAGCCATTATTTAGCCACCTCCTCAATTGCATCAAACGGACAGAGATTCTTACATAATCCACAGCCGTTACACATCGTTGCATCAATGGAAATGGTTCCGTCCTCATTCTTTGTAAGGGCAGGACATCCTGGCTTTAAGCACATGCCGCACTTCTTACACTTTTCTGGAACAGGAACACATTTGTTCGGGAAGTGAACTTCCTTAAGCAATGCACAAGGAGACTTTGTGATGATGACAGATACCGCATCTCTGGCAACTTCTTCCTTGATGACTTTCTCTAATTCTTTGATATCGAACGCATTTACTTCTGTGACATGCTCAATTCCCATGGACTTGCACAGATGATAAATGTTAATAGCAGGAACTACCTTACCCTGCAGGGTCTTACCGGTAGCAGCGTGATCCTGATGACCGGTCATACCTGTTGTGGAATTGTCTAAGATAATAACGGTTCCGGTACCCTGATTATATACCATATTCATTAAGGAATTCACACCGGTATGCATAAATGTGGAATCGCCGATAACAGCAACCCAGTTCTTGATATATTCTTTGCCCTTCGCCATCTCCATACCATGTAAAGAAGAGATAGATGCGCCCATACAGATTGTTGTATCTACGACACTCAATGGAGCAACGGCACCTAATGTATAACATCCGATATCTCCCGCTGCATGAATCTTCAACTTGTTAAGAACGGTATAGACGCTTCTGTGTGGGCATCCCGGACAGAGAAGCGGTGGTCTTGCAGGAACCTTGGCTGGTGTATTGATTGAAAGATCCTCTTTCAATACAACCTTACGGATCATGTTGGCACTGTATTCACCCTGTACGGTAAATGCTTCCTTACCGATGCAGTCGATGCCCCAGGCACGAACCTGTTCCTCAATGACTGGTTCTAATTCTTCAAAAATGTATAACGTATCTACTTTAGAAGCAAACTCTTCAATTAACTTTTTAGGTAGTGGATGAACCAAACCAAGCTTCAATACGGAAGCGTTCGGACATGCTTCTTTTACATAGGTATAAGGAATTCCGCTTGTGATGAATCCAATCTTTGTATCGTTCATCTCTACACGGTTAAGAGGTACATCCTTAGAAAAGCCCTCTTTGGCAACCACTAATGTATTAGCAGCTTCTGCCATGTCTTTTAAACGCTGTTCTACAAATACGTGACGTTTGATCGCATTACCAGGCATCATAACATTCTTGGCAATGTTTCTTTCATATGGCTTGTCTTCTGGTACCACACGGTCTTCCAAGGCTACAACGCCCTGTGAGTGTGCTAATCTTGTTGTGGTACGAAGTACCATTGGAGTATCAAACTGCTCACTTAAGTCAAATGCAAGCTTCATGAAATCCTTGGCTTCCTGTGAGTCGGACGGCTCTAATACAGGAACCTGGGCGGCACGACAGATCTGACGGGTATCCTGCTCATTCTGGGAGCTATACATTCCCGGATCATCGGCAACAACTGCAACCAGACCGCCAGTTGCACCAATATAAGCTGCGGTATACATTGGGTCGGCAGCGACATTGAAACCTACATGCTTCATAGAAGCCATTGCACGCACACCACTGATGGATGCACCGACAGCAACTTCCATTGCAACTTTCTCATTTGGCGCCCATTCACAATATACTTCTGGGTATTTTACTAAATTCTCACTGATCTCGGTACTTGGTGTTCCTGGATAAGCGGATGATACCTTGACACCTGCTTCGTACGCACCACGGGCAATTGCCTCGTTACCGAGCATAACTTTCTTCTCTGACATGAGAGTCCTCCTTTTGTAACATCAATTAGAATCTATTATAGCGGAAATGAGAAGATTTGTCATTAACTGAATACAAAAAGATTGGCTTATTTTCAGAAATAATTCCTTGAAAATTAAAAATGGATTTCAGACATTCACAGTCCGAAATCCATTTTTATAAAATGTGGTTATGCATATTTGAGTTTGCATATCATATATCTGGAATATTTTATTTTAGCTTTACATATGCAGCAGAGATATATCCATTATAAGTCTTGCTGCCCTTCTTGAAACATACTTTGTACCATGTAATACCATGTTTCTTCTTAGATGACAGTACAGTCACGGTCTTGTTTTTGCTTAACCGTGTAAGACGCTTTGAAAGAATGGAACGTGACTTACGCACATTGACTCGGGATGTTTTGATCTTGCCGCGTTTGCCGACCTTTACCTGGTAACCGGGAACAAAGACATTGCCATAGTCGGAGGATACACAGTACCAGCGGTTGCCGGCCTCGTCGTATGTTCTATATAGAATCTGCATTGCCACATTCTTTTTCACAGTGCCGATTGGGTTGCTTGCAACCGTCGCACCGGCATATACGGTAACTGCATATTTTGGTAAAGCCATCTGGACATATTGGCTCTTGGTGTACGAAGAAACAACCGGAGAATAGTCGCCATAAAACGTATTACCATTATTTATGACATACATACGCATCTGATAGTAATAACATTCACCGGAAGACAAATTATCATCTGTATAACCGGTAGTAGAGGAATTAGCAACTGTGATGATCTTTTCGTAAGAACCATTTGCGGTATTAGAACGATATATTTCATAACCGGCGGCATTAGCATCGGCTGTCCAGCCTAAAGTGATGGAGTTTTTTGTGCGTCCTGTAATTGTTATGCCGGACATGGCAGGTACATTAGAAGCAATGTCAAAAGTCACGGTTCTTGTGCCGTAATAATTGTTAATTCCGGTAATGGTAATGGATGCGGTTCCGGGCAATACATTGTTGGCATATTGTACGGTATAATCCTGATTGGCAACGAGAGGGATTCTGTCCTGGATGACAGATACCGCAGGGGTGATAGCCGCTTCTGTGTAATTTTGCTTATCAATGGCAGGAATTACGGCACGGGAAATGCAATTAGCCGGAGCATTATAATAGAAGTTCATATCTACCTTGCCGTCAATTCCCGGTACAGTACCGGCACTGGAATATTGCCAATAAGTGAATACTCCATTGTATGTAGTATTTGTTGTATAGTTCGCCAGCCATAGAGGATAACTGTTGCTTATCACGGAAGCATTTAAATGGTTATTCAGCATATCGGGGTTGGCATATACCATTGGAGTATATCCGGCCGTTGTAATTTTCTTACAAAATGCAAGACATACATTAGTTGCATCTTCTTTGGATAAATTTGCGTTTCTTAACCGGCCACCATTAGAAGAGCCGGATGCAAACTCGTAGTCTAAGATCAAAGGCATCGTAACGTTATAGGTGCCAATACGATCTAGAATGAACTGTGCTTCTTCTTCTGCTTCGGCAGGCGTGGTAGCCTGAGAAAATACATAGATACCGACATTAACACCGGCCGCAATGGCATTTTGCATATTTGCAGCGTAGTTGGAATCGTTATACATTCCGCCAGAGGATCCCCATCCACGACCGCCTACGCGGATAAATGCAAAATCAATGCCAGAAGCTTTTACAGAATTCCAATCAATCGTCTTTTGATATTCACTGACATCAATACCATTTACAATAGGTATACCAGCAAATTGATCCTGATGATTATAAAATGTATTTGTAAAAGAACTATATGTTTGGAATGTTCCGTAACGTCTTAAAGTGGAAATGCCATCTTCAGAAGGATTGGCATCTTCATAGAACTCCTTTGGAACATCGGTTCCGGATAAACGTCCGGCACCCGGATCATCCTTTGCAGCAGCCTGTACGCTGAATGGAGTACATGCGGCAAAGAAGGCGAGTGACAATAGTAATACATGTGATAGAAATTTCTTCTTCATAATATAACATTGCGCTGTAAGATACAGCTTTCTCCTTTCGTTTCTTTTCATACATATATGAATCGTTTGTGATCATTTTGAACATACATCTTGTTATTATAGAACAAGTTGACATAAAATGCTACAAAAAATTATTAAGATTGAGAAATGCTATAAAAAGAATATGTAATCTCCGTGAAAAAGATAAAAAATGAAAAAAGATTCACTCAAAAAACTTAGGAAAATCAAGGGATTGCGGCAATTTGTAAAAATTTTTTAAAAAAAGTTAAAAAAAGTACTTGCATTTTGTTTCGGTATCATATATAATCGTCATTGTTGCTGAGGTAAACAGCAAGAACTTAATACACGGGCCGCTAGCTCATTTGGTAGAGCACCTGACTCTTAATCAGGGTGTGCGGGGTTCGAGCCCCCGGCGGCCCACTCACAAAGGAATCGATTTGATGTCATAGAACATTGGGTTGGTTCTTTTTCATTATACGGCAAAGGAATTCATACCATGGCAGAGAAATACATTATGATTCACGATATTCTAAGTGAACATAAGGATCGAATGTTGAACTTAAAAAAGTATTATCCATTTTTCGTGTTATGCGATACGACATTTTCCCAGTATAAGGAAGGTAAGTATTCGAATCTGGACATGGGCTATATTACCATGGCAACTTTGCGTTTCTTGATCAATGAGAACAATTTCCATGAAAGTGAAATTACATATGAGCAGTACGAGGCCTTCTTATTAGAGATTCTGCATCGCGAGTTTGGGTTGGCAGAACCGGATGAGGAAGAACGAGAGCTTTGCGGTTATATTTTCGACAAGATCAAGAATGATGGTAAGGCATTTACCTTTCCGTACTTTGATCCCGAAGAGAAGAAGAAAAAGACCAGCCGTGTGAAACTGATCGATAGCCGGATCGTAGATGGTGTCGTATTATATCATGTGACAACGGATGGCATTGAATTCTATTTAGATACAAAGGAGATCAAGGAGGAGAGCAATATTTCTGTGCAGCAGCTTCTGCTTGAGAAAATGATCCAGTCCGAGAACTTTGCAGGCGGTATCGAGGTTGTTAAGAGAATTAACAATGAGGTAGGGAAGCTTTCTTTAAAGAAAAAGGAAGTATTAGACTTATTGGGGTATGATGTGTTTGCCGGAGCGAAAGCCAGTGAAGAGTATATGGAGACCGTAGCCCGGTGGTTTGAGGAAGAATCGAAGCTATTTGAGAAGAACCGGGCATTGATCGATAAGGCATACAGTAAGGCAAATTCGGAATCCAGTTCAGTTGTGTTGAAGGAGATACATAAGTTAGATACAGAACTTAAGAAGACGATCATCCGGCATGGAGAACTGATCCGGGAGACGATTGAACTACAGAATATTGCGGATGAGATGATCGGCCGTGCGAAGCTTCGTAAGTTACGTCCGGTATTTCAGTTCCGGGATGCCTTGCAGAAGGTGATGAAACAGGACAGGGCAGATCAGTTGGGTATGTTGATGGCACCGCTTTTCATGCCAAAGCTTACGAAATCATTTGCAGTAGAATCGGTCGACCGCATGTTAGAGAGTAAGGTGGATAACGCAGATTATGGAGAAAAGATCGAGAAGAAACAGGTTGATGCAGGCTATGTATATGAGGATGAAATAGAAGAAGAACGAATTGGAGAGAACTTCGGACGTCTGTTTGAAGAATTGTTGGAGCAGCTTTGGAAACATGGCAAGACGACACTTCCAGAATTGATGGCAATCTATGAGATTAAGTTTGGAAAAGAGATCTATCGCAATGGAGATGTCTATTCGTTTCTGGTGCATTTAGCCCAGAAGAACCGTTACGAGTTCAAGCATATGCAGGACAAGCAGGACACTTTCTTAGAGGGTATTGTTATGAACCGGTTGAGTGTGGAGAAGAAGGACAAGTATGGGAATATGGTATTTGAGATCTTCTTTGATGTTGGCAATATTCTGAACTTTGGGGACAAGAAGGATGAGTCATTCAGTATTACCGATATGCGGTTTGAGACGGTGTAGAATCTTATAGGGGTTATAATATAGATATTGCTTAAACAGATGATTCGGTCGTATAATATAAAGAGAAAGAATGGTTAAGGAATAAGACGGAGGGTGATGGTTATGTGTACACAGTCACAGTTAAATAATATTTCTCAATTAATTGTTGAATGTTATCGAAAAGTGTATGGTATAGATCGAATTAGATCCATTATTCTATATGGTTCCTATGCAAGAGGAGATTATAATTCAGATTCTGATATTGATATTACGGCGGTGGTTTCGGGAGATAGAGAGGAATTGCAGGAGAAGCTGAAATTGGTATGGGATGAGTCGGCAGAGATCGGATTAGAAAATGATGTGGTCGTTTCTCCAACAGTAATTCCGGAAGATGAATATGAAAAGTATCGCGATGTATTACCCTATTATAGAAATATCAGTACGGAGGGCAGAAGGATTGGATGATTTGATTCAATATCGGTTGGCAATGGCGCAGGAAAAATTAATATCAGCTAAAATTCTTATGGACGCTGGACAGAATAAGGATTCTGTGGGGCGTTCTTATTATGCTGTTTTCTCTGCTGTAAGAGCTGTTTTGGCACGCGATGGAGTTGATTTTTCAAAACATGCAGGCGTGATTGCTTATTTTCAAAAGAATTATATTAAAACAGGCATTTTTGATAAGAAATATTCTAAGTATCTGCAAGGAGCATTTCAGATTCGCAACAACTGTGATTATAATGATTTTTATATTGTGTCTAAGACGGATACACAGGAACAATATGATCATGCAGTAGAGATGTTGGAAGTGATCCGGGAATATTTGAAACAAAGTGAAAGAGAAAGTTAAATAAATCTAAGGATATAAAATATTATGGAAATGAAGAATTTAGAGAAAGCAACGGACATCTATGCAAAGTTAGTGACTGGCGAAGAGATTAAGCGCGGGGGAGCGAACGGCAGCTTGTATGATGATTATTATGGTAACGCCGAAGTGTATGAGATTGTTGGTGTATTGCTTAAGAAATTGAACCTGAACATATATGAATATAAGGAAAGCCTGTTCCTGTCTGCAGGAGAAGGTAACCGGATCTTTGGATATTCGAATGAAGAATTGAAACGGGCTATGAACTTGCGATATAATAAGGAGTTGTATCTGTGTTATTTCATTATGTATGAGATCTTATTGGCATTTTATTCGGATTCCGCGTCATATCAGTTTAAGGAATATGTCCGGTTAGAGGATATTTGCGATGAAGTGACAAAAGCATTGTCAGTCTATACGAAGGACATTGCCATTTATGATACAGATAATGAACAGGAAGAAAGTTTCCGGGCGATTGCGTTACTCTGGGATGAACTTCCGGCAAGCAGTAATGAGAATCAGGAAGAGATCCGTGCATCGCGTGCATCCAAGATCAGTTTTGTGAAGCTGACCTTTAACTTCTTTGTTGGTGAGAAGCTGTTTGTTGAGGTTAATAAGCGTTACTATCCAACCGATCGTTTTCAGGCAATCGTAGAACATTATTTTGAAGAATATCGTGGTCAGATCTATGAAGCATTGTCTTCGGAGTCTGGCACCAGTGTAGAATAATAGTTAATTGAGAGGATGAAATGCAGGTATCGTCTGTATTCATACACAGGAAAGGAAAACCATGCCGAATATTAATCGAATTCGAGTCAACAATGTAAAATATAACTTTGGAACGCAGGGCTATGATGATTTTTCCATGCGTATGTATGGAAAGAATACACTGTACGATCTCGCCAATGGTGGAGGTAAGAGTGTGCTCATGCTCTTATTGTTACAGAACCTGATTCCGAACTGTACCTTAGATGAGAAACAGCCGATCGAGAAGCTGTTCCGTAACGGTGGAGGGAATACGACGATTCATTCTTTAGTAGAGTGGAAGTTAGATGATAAGGATATCAAAGAGGGATTTCGTTATATGACAACGGGTTTCTGTGCCAGAAAGGCGAAGGACAGTGACGCGGATCAATTAGCAATTCCCGGAGCAGAGCAGAGTACAGCAGAACGTACTGAGGCAAAGGATAGCGCATCCATTGAATATTTCAATTACTGCATTTTCTACCGGGATTATAACGATAATGATATTGTGAATCTTCCGTTGCAAAACAGCAAGGAACGGATTACCTATAGTGGCCTTAAGAATTATCTGAAGGATCTGGCAAGACGGAATCTGAATCTTAAGGTGCATATTTTTGAACGTAAGGGGGAGTACCAGCGTTTTATCAGTCAGTATGGCTTGTTTGAGAGCCAGTGGGAGATCATCCGTGGCATTAATAAGACGGAGGGACATGTGCGTACTTATTTTGAGACGCATTATAAGACGACTCGTAAAGTAGTAGAAGATCTGCTGATCGAGGAGATTATTGAGAAGGCTTTTCTGGTTAAGACAGAGCAAAATGATGTCAATGAGGATATGGCAAAGACTCTGTTAGACATTAAGGATAAGTTAGTAGAACTTTCGCGTAAGAAGAGTGAGATTGCCAATTATGACAAAGAGACAGAGTTGATGCATCTGTTAGAAGGCCGTGTATCATCCTTTCTTTCTTTATATGAAGCGAAAGATAAAGTGGCAGGAACGCTTGCGGATATCTATGTGACAGGGGAACATTTATTAGAGCAGGGTGAGTCAGAGATTGCTGCAAGGGAAGAGAAGAAAGCGGCATATGATAAGCGCCAGCTATTTGAGAGAAAACGGATTGAAGGATTGAAGATTATCCGGGATCAGTATGACCTGATGAAGGCGCAGGAGGCAGGAGAGAACCTTTTGCGGTATGTGGAACAGGCAGAACAGGAGTTGTCGGCAGCCAAGCAGGAGTTAGATCTCAAAGAAAGTATGAATGACTATCTGCGGTATCTGCAGGATAAGGCACAGATGGATGAGAATCAGGCGATGATCGATGCCTCGATGGATTCGAATACGGATCAGCTTGCGAAACTTCATCAGTATGCCTATACAAAGAAGCAGTTAGATGACCGGAAACTTGCAGATATCCGGAAACAGTTAGAACAGCGTAAGAAAGAGTTTACAGCATTGCAGGAGGAGGTAACCTGTCTTACGCATGTAGCGGAGGAAGGAAATGTTGCCTTGGCGGTTGCAAGAAGTCACAAGGAACATTTTGAACAGGAATATCATAAATATATGGAAGAGATTGCGGCGGTGCGAAAAGATATCTCAATCTTAGTGCTGAGCGATCTTGCAGATCTTGAACGTACCCTGCAGGAAGAAGAGCAGGAGCTTGACGAGAAGAAGGCAGTGTTAGATGCGAGTTATTTAGAAGATCTTGCTGAGATAAATACATTAGAAAAGCAACAGTATGTAGAACAAGAAGCATTAGAACATGCTCAGGCACAATTGGTGACAGCAGAAGAAAACCATAAAGAATATGTAGAGAATCAGGAACGCCTTAAGAAGATGACACAGGTATATGGGGTCAAAGATATGGGCGACCTGTATGAGACGATCAAGGAACGTGCGTTTCAGCAGAAAGTGGCAGTTGCAGAGCTTGGAAAGAAGATTGCAGCCGGCAACCGGCATTTAGAGCAGGTGCAGGAAGGACGTATCTTAGAAGAGACAGAAGCGGTTGCGAAGGTGAAGGATTATCTCGAAAGTCGTCACGGGGACTTTGCACTCTCTGGTGTGGACTATCTGTCTGCATTGCCAAAGGCAAACCGGGAGGAATTGTTGCAATGTTTTCCAATGCTTCCATATGGCGTTGTAACAAAACAGTTTAAGGATGTAGAAGAGGATGAGCGTATTGACACGTTAGAACTTGGCAATCAGGCGGTTATGATCTATGATCAGAAGATATTGGAGACGCCACATCTGCCGACAAAGATGGATGGTGTGAAATTGCTTGCCAAGAATCCGCAGACCTTTGTGGAAGAGGATGCACTTTCGATGGAAGCAACCCGTCTGCAAAAGCAGTTAGCAGAGCTTAAGGAAGAGATGGAGCGTGCAAAGGAATTAGATACGACTTATGAGGAAGATCTGGATTATACGGCAAAGCTGACAGATGCGGCATTCTTAAACGCCGAGCGGGATGTACAAAAACTGCGGGAACAGATATTAGAGCATGAACGCACTTTAGAGACACTTAAGAAGAATAAGGAACGGGTTCAAACGCATTGTGAACAGCAAAAAACAGAGGTTGCAGTATGCGAAGAGACACTTCATACCAATCAGAAAGAACAACTGAAACTCGCAGGAATTCGTGCGAAGAGTGATCTGGCAGAAGAGACGAAGACGCAGTTGGATTTCTACGAGTCAGAGGTGAAACGTTTATCGAATGACACTACGGATGCAGATAGTAAGCTGGAAAATGCCAAGCTCAAAGTATCAGAGTTAGATGGGCAGATTCATCATATGGAGACACAGATTGCGGAAGTGACAAGTGACTGGGAGACTCTCTATAAGGATTATTATGTAGAGAATAATTTAACTGTAGTTAATATTTCAGAAGAACAATTGAAAGCGGAGTTTTTGGCTGCAAAGGCGGTCGTAGAACAGGCAACGATCGTGTTAGAAGATAAGAAGAAGCTGATTGCAGCACTTCGTGAGAGTATGGAACGGGGACTCAAACTGATCCGCAGACGTGGTATTCCGGTAGAACAATTAGAAGCGTTAGCACAGAGTGGGGAACTTCATCCGGTAGAGGAAGAGCTGCTTAACCGTATGAGTGCACAGCTATCGCAGATATCGGTGCGTTGTGATCAGCTGCGTGCAGATTATAAGAAGAAAGAACAGGAAAGCTCCCGTTTGGAAGGACGAATCGAGCAGGCAACGCAGGCATTGAAAGATCGTTTTGGAGAAGATGCATTGTCGGATCTTGATTTCTTATCTGGTGAAGGTACACCATCCGTTACAAGAGAAGATGCAGTACAGGCAATTGCAGAAGGAGACCGGCTGCTTGCTTCATTACAGGAAGAGATTCGTGCATTTGACAAGGAATATAAGCAGTATGTGAAGAATCACAGTGTGATCATCGACCTTTACAAAGATGTGAAGCGTATTGTGGAAAGTGAAGAGTTAGAAGTGACGGGGGCGAATCTTTTGTCAGAGGATCAGAACCGGATCCGGGAGATCTTTGAGGAGAGTCTGCTTTCTTATGATAAGAGTAACAAGGCACTTGCCCGTGCAAGGCAGGAATTGCTTAACTATAAGACACAGACGGCGAATACCTTTTATACGATGGGTGCTTATGAATTGTCGGATTCGGTGAAAGAAGATATTGTGATTCCTGAAACCTATGACGACGCAAAGACGCTGCTTGCCAATATCCGGGAGATGATATCCTATATTGCCTTAGAGAAGGAACGCGTGGAACAGGGAATCGAGGACATGGAGGCAATCAAGAACAACTTCGAGAACCAATGTATTGAACGCTGCAAGGATGTACGGACGGAGCTTGACAAGCTGCCAAAGTTATCCCGTATTCAACTAGATGGCGAGATGATCCAGATGGTGAACCTGACCATTCCATATGTAAAGGATGAATTCATCAAGCAGCGTATGTCGGATTATATTGATGAGGTGGTAAATGGTGCCGATCAGTTCAAGGATAACAATGACCGGATCAAATATATGAAGAACCGCTTATTGTTAAAGAAGCTGTTTAGTGTTATGGTAACAGATATGAATGCCATTAAGTTAAAGCTCTATAAGAGAGAGCGTATGAAAGAACAGAGCCGTTATCTGCGGTATGAGGAAGCGGTTGGAAGTACCGGACAGTCACAGGGCATCTATATTCAGTTCTTAGTATCGATCATTAATTATATATCCGGTATGTATGCACCGGAAGCAGAAGCAAATGAACTAAAGAAGGTTATCTTTATTGATAACCCATTTGGTGCGGCAAAGGATATCTATATCTGGGAACCAATCTTTGCATTACTTAAGACGAATAATGTACAGCTGATCGTTCCGGCGCGTGGAGCGACACCGGCAATTACGAACCGGTTTGATGTCAACTATATTCTAGGGCAGCAGCTGGTAAATGGCAGACAGCAGACGGTTGTAGTGGATTACCGCAGCCAGGTAGCACAGGATGAGGTAGAGTACCAGAACTTGGAGTATAGCCAGGGAACATTTGATTTCATATAGATAATTGTGATAGGAGGAATGTGTGTATGCAGGCAGTATTGGAAAATGATCAATTGAGGGTAGCAATCAACTATTTTGGCGCAGAGCTTGCCAGTATGATTAAGAAGGAAACCGGGGAAGAATATATCTGGAATGCAGATGAGAAGTTCTGGAAACGCAGTGCTCCGGTATTGTTTCCTTTTGTCGGAAGCCTGAAGAATAAGGAATATAAGTATGATGGCAAGGTGTATCCGATGGGACAACATGGATTTGCCAGAGATATGGAATTTACGCTTGTATTTCAGACAGAGGATGAGGTATGGTTTTCGCTGACAGCAGATGAACAGACTTATGAGAAGTATCCGTTTACCTTTACCTTAGAGATCGGATACAAGTTAGTAGGCAATGAGTTGCAGGTTATCTGGAATGTGACCAATGAAGACGATAAGAAGATGTATTTTTCAATCGGCGGGCATCCGGCATTTATGTGTCCGATCGGTGGAAAGGGCAAACAGACCGACTATTATATTTCTTTTGATACAGATAAAGATCTGACCTATTCGAAGTTAAATGAGAATGGACTCGTCTACAAGAAGGATAATGTGCTGGTTACCAATGGTGGCATGATGAAGATTGATGCGCATTTATTTGATGAGGATGCACTGGTGATCGAGGGAGATCAGGCACATGAAGTCAGCCTGTGTGGTCCGGAACAGAAACCATATCTGACCGTAAAATTTGATGCACCATTATTTGGATTATGGTCCCCGGCAAAGAAGAATGCACCGTTTGTGTGTATTGAGCCATGGGCTGGAAGATGTGATGCAGAGGAATTCGAGGGTACGCTTGAGGAAAGAGAATACGGACATGAATTGGAAGTAAATGAGAGCTTTGTGATGGCGTATGCTATTGTTGTTGCATAATATACAGAATTATATAGATATCAGATCAGTAAGACAATAGATTATTTAAAGGATGTATCATTAGAGGCAGCAAAACAGAACATAACACTGAATCAATATATTGTGAGGGCGATTGGTCAGTCAATAAAGAAAACAGGTTAAAGATAAGGAGAACAAGAATGAGCGCAAGAGCAACGATTGCTGTATGGGCGGGTAAATTTACAACAAAATTATTGCGACTGGCAGGCAGCGGGGGAACCTCCCTTCCGGGCAAGGTGGTATTAAAGATCTGTCCGGATATCTTAGGGCATCTGGCAAAAGATGTGAAGATTATCTGTGTAACGGGTACGAATGGTAAGACGACAACCTGTCATATTATAAGAGATATGATCGAGGCAGAAGGCAAGACAGTATTTTGTAATGATGCCGGAGCGAACCTGCTTGGTGGTGTTGTATCGGCATTTGTCGGGGCTGCTACTTTAGGCGGCAGGATCAAGACGGATTATGCACTGTTAGAGTGTGATGAGGCGGCACTTAAGAGTATTGTAGAGCATTTTGGACAGCTGGATGTGACAGCTGTTGTCACGAATGTATTCCGGGATCAGTTAGACAGGTATGGAGAAGTGCTGACTACGGTCAATAAGATACGGGCGGGATTATCCCAGCTTCCGAACGTGAAACTCGTATTGAATGCAGATTGTTCGCTGACAAGTTCCTTAAGCGATCTTCCGCACAGCGAGATCCATTACTTTGGAGTAAATGGTCCTCTTTATGAGGGCACGTCATCGGACATCTCGGACGCGGTATATTGTATTCATTGTAAGACGAAGTATCAATATCATTATCATACATTTGGTCATCTCGGAGGATTCTATTGTGAAAAATGCGGCTACCACAGGCAGGAACCGGAGGTGGCATTAACGAAGGTAATCGAATGGAAAGATGCCTCTTCGGTCATAGAGATGGATGTGTTTGGGCAGAAGCTGGAAGCCGAGGTTATGCTTCCGGGCGGATATAATCTGTATAACGCATTGGCGGCAACGGAAGTAGCACATCTGATCGGATTGCCGAATGAACAGATTGCAAAGGTATTAGGCGGTCTGACTACACATTTTGGACGAATGGAACAGGTGATGCTTAACAATGCACCACTCCATCTGGTATTAGTTAAGAATCCGGCGGGATTCAATGAGGTATTGCAATTCCTCATTCAGCAGAAACCAACCGGGAATATTGTTTTCGGATTAAATGATAATTATGCCGATGGAAAAGATATTTCCTGGATCTATGATGTTGAGTTTGAGCGATTGACGCAAGCGGCATCCGGGGCAAAGCATTTTTACTTCACGGGAAAACGCGCCTATGATATGCAGTTACGGTTAAAATACGCAGATTTTGATACATCGAAGTTCAGTGTAGAGAAAGATTATAAGACGCTGATCACGCAATTACAACAGAGCAGGCAGGAGACCTTTTTGGTATTATCCTATACCTGTATGCTGGAGTTCCGTGATAAGCTGGCAGAGTTTGTGCCACTTAAGAAGTATGACGCATCCTAAAGGGTGGTCGGAAAGGAAAAAGCATGGATCGAGAATTACACATATGTCATTTATACTATGATATCCTCAATTTATATGGCGACAATGGAAACATCCGTACCTTAGAGAAACGGCTTGCATGGCGTGGTATTGGCTCGAAGGTAACGCAGCTTTCGTTTGGTGAGGTGAACCGTGATGAAGATTACGATATCATTTTCATTGGCGGTGGACAGGACTTTGAACAGGAGATACTGGTAAAGGATCTGTTTGACTATAAGGAGCAATGGCTCAAGGAAGAGATCGAGAAGGGTACGGTGATCCTTGGAATCTGTGGAGGATACCAGATGCTTGGCAAGTATTATGAGGCAGCAGATGGTACCAGAGTAGATTTCTTAGGCGGAATTGATGTCTATACTACGGCATCCAATAAGCGGATGATCGGCAATTTTGTGTATGAATACACGAAGGAGAATGGGGAGACATTTCCGATTGTCGGATTTGAGAATCACAATGGTCAGACCTGGCTTGGAGATGGTGTGAAGCCAATGGGTAAGATCATCAAGGGATATGGTAATAACGGGGAAGATGGAACGGAAGGTGCACGTTACAAGAATGTATTTGCAACCTATTCGCATGGTCCGTTGCTGCCAAAGAATGCACGGATTGCAGATGAGTTGTTAGAGATTGCATATGAGCGTAAATATGGAGAACAGCTTCCGCCGTTAGAACACGAGATGGAAGATGCGGCATTAAATGATATCAAACAGCAGTTGGGATGCTGATATACACATCAGGAGGTTATGTGAGAAACGAGGCACAGAAGGTAAAGTTACTATATATCGCACAGATATTATATGAGGAGACGGATGAGCAGCATATATTAACCGGGGATGATATTGTGAAACGGTTACAGGAAAAGGGGATCGTCTGCGAACGGAAGAGTGTGTATTCTGATCTGGACGTACTTGCAGAATTTGGAATGGATATTATAAGAGGACGCAGAGGGGCATATCTTGCGTCACGTACCTTTGAAATGCCGGAACTTAAGTTATTGGTGGATGCCGTACAGTCAGCAAAGTTTATTACAGAAGCAAAGTCACAGGAATTGATCGGAAAATTGTCTCATTTAACGAACCGGCAGGAAGCGGCAAAGTTTACGGATCAGGTTGTGGTACACAATCGTGTAAAGATGATGAATGAGAATATCTATTACAACATTGATGCGATTCATGAGGCAATGCGGGAGAATAAGCAGATCACATTTATCTATTATATGTGGAATGCGGATAAGAAGCTGGTGCCGAGGAAAGATGGAGAGCGATATGTGCTGTCACCATGGTTTTTTGAGTGGGATAATGACAAGTATTATCTGGTCGGATTTGATGAGCAATCGGCACGGATGCGGCATTACCGGGTAGACAAAATGAAGTCAATCGAAGTAAGGGTGCAGAAGCGTTTAGGACGGCAGGAGTATGATGCGATTGATCTTAGTACATATGGTAATCAGACCTTTGGTATGTTTGGCGGAGAGACAACGACGGTTCGTCTGCTGGTGGATGGGTCGCTTGCCGGGGCGATGATCGATCATTTTGGAACGGATGTGTGGATGCACAGAACCAGAGAATGCGGATGTGGAGAGGAAGAGGTGCTTCATACAGAAGAGGAGCGGAAAATAGTGACAGCCGGAACCGGGCAGGGTGACAAGAGGAATGCGGTAGAGGGGCGGTTGTCAGTTGTTATAGATACTGTCGTTAGTGACCGGTTCTTTGGATGGATCTTTGGATTTGGGGATAAAATAGAGATTGTGGAACCATCCTGGGTACGGAAGAGGTATGAGCAGATGCTTCACAATGTATTAGATGGTATGAGCAAGAATGTTTGACGATTTTACCTGATATCAAGTAAGGGTGTCTGACTTTAGGTCTGACACCTGACTGGAAAGAAAGCAGTGAGAAGCAAGGGCGACTGACTATAAGTCTGACACCCTGTTTGGAGAAGAAAGGGGATACACATGAAGAAATATTTAATGGCATTGGATCAGGGAACAACGAGTTCAAGATGCATTATATTTAACAAAAAGGGTGAGATCGTGTCTCTGGCACAGAAAGAGTTCACACAGTATTTTCCACAGTCCGGATGGGTAGAGCACGATGCAAATGAGATCTGGGCATCACAGGCAGGGGTGATGACAGAAGCCATGGCAAAATGTTCCATCGAAGCAGAAGAGGTTGCGGCAATCGGCATCACAAATCAGAGAGAGACGACTATTGTGTGGGATAAAGAGACGGGAGAGCCGATCTATCATGCGATTGTATGGCAGTGTCGCCGGACGGCCGACTATGTCGAGCAATTAAAAGAAGAAGGATTTGACAGGACGATCAAAGAAAAGACAGGACTGATTGTAGATCCGTATTTCTCTGCAACAAAGATAAAATGGATCTTAGATCATGTAGAAGGTGCAAGAGAGAAAGCAGAAGCCGGACAGCTGTTATTTGGCACGGTAGATACCTGGCTGATCTACAAGATGACGAAAGGGCATGTTTTTGCCACGGATGTGACCAATGCATCCCGGACGATGTTGTATAATATTCATTCTTTATGCTGGGATGAAGAACTGCTTGATAAGTTTGGAATACCGGCATCTATGTTACCGGAAGTCAGGCAGTCTTCTGAGGTGTACGGAATGACCAGAAAATCCCTGCTCGGAGAACCGGTGCCGATTGCAGGTGTTGCCGGAGATCAGCAGGCTGCATTGTTTGGACAGTGTTGTTTTGAGGCAGGACAGAGTAAGAATACGTATGGAACGGGTTGTTTTTTGTTGATGAATACCGGGGAACAGGCAGTTGATTCAAAACATGGTCTGCTTACCACGATTGCGATCGGGCGGAATGGTAAGGTACAGTATGCATTAGAAGGAAGTGTGTTTGTAGCGGGGGCAGCAATCAAATGGTTAAGAGATGAATTGAAATTAATTGATAATGCGGCGGAGACGGAAGAACTTGCTAATTCGGTGCCGGACAGCAATGGTGTGTATGTCGTGCCGGCATTTACCGGACTTGGTGCACCGTACTGGAATGCCTATGCAAGAGGGGCTGTGTTTGGATTGTCACGTGGAGCAAACCGTGCACATTTTGTCCGTGCAACATTGGAGTCGCTGGCATACCAGTCATTAGATGTGATCCGGGCAATGGAGGAAGATGCAGAGATTTCGGTTACCTCCCTTCGGGTAGACGGAGGCGCAAGTGCCAATGATTTTCTGTTGCAGTTCCAGTCCGATATTCTGAATGGCGAGATCATCCGGCCGAAGGTGGCTGAGACGACAGCGTTAGGAGCTGCCTATCTGGCGGGGCTTGCAGTGGGATATTATCAGGATGTCGATGAGATTCAGTCGAACTGGCAGCGGGATAAAGAATTTACACCACAGTTTGAGGCAGAGAAACGGAATCGCCTATATGCAGGATGGAAAGATTGTGTGAAAAGAATCATATAATACGATGTGTGATTAACACATTGATAGCAATAAAGTGAATTTGGAGAGGATGTACACACAATCAACACAAATTTGTATTAAGGTTACTATTTAACCAAAAGAATAGTCAGGAGGGATTATTATGATAGGAATGACAATACAGGCGATAACGGGAATGGGAAGTACATTGTGTCATATGGCAATGGGGCTCTATTCCAATTATGGATATGGTGGTTACGGATATGGGTATGGCTACGGTTATTTGTCTTATCTGGTGTTTATGTTACCGGCTTTACTGCTTGGGTTATGGGCACAGTTCAAGGTAAAGTCCACATTTAATAAGTATAATAATGTACGTAATTCGAGAGGGATTACAGGTGCAGAAGCTGCAAGAATGATCTTGGACAGAAATGGGCTCTCTTATGTAAGGATTGAACATGTGTCAGGTTCGCTTACCGATCATTATGATCCAAGAGACAATGTGATCCGTTTGTCATCTTCGGTATATAATTCTACTTCCATCGGGGCAGTCGGCGTAGCTGCACATGAGGCAGGACATGCGGTACAGCATGCGGAAGAGTATGCACCGATCAAACTTCGAAATGCGATTATTCCAATCTGTAATTTTGGTTCGAGTGTTGGACCGATCATGATCGTGATCGGATGTTTCTTCTCCGGACAGTTTGGAAGAAGTCTGATCTTCTTTGGAATTCTGCTCTTTTCTTTAGTGGCACTGTTTCAGCTGGTAACACTTCCGGTTGAATTTGATGCATCCAGCCGGGCACTTTCTGTTATCCGTGATAGCGGAATGTTTGCAGATGCGGATTACAAGGGTGCAAAGAAAGTGCTTTCCGCTGCAGCTATGACCTATGTAGCAGCACTGATAACGTCGATTATGCAGATTCTTTACTATGTAACACGGTTTCTTGGAAATGGACGGCGCAGAGATTAAGAAAGTCTTCATTTGACGCAATATCAGATAAGGTGATAGAATGTAACATGTAATCAGGGGTATCAGAGATTATAAGTTGATAGGGAAGAAAGGAAAAAAATCATGAGAAGATTATATAAGAGAGTAACAACGGTAGCCTTAGCGGCAGCGATGGTGCTGACCCTTCCGGCGGCTGGAATGACAGCGAAAGCGGATGCGGCGACAGATGCACAACCGGGAGATGTATATGTATCATTTGGTGCAGATCTGTCATCCGATGAGAAGAAGACCGTTATGGATCTGATGGGAATTACGGAGGATGATCTGGAAGACTATACGGTTGGTGAGATCACCAATGATGAGGAACATGAGTATTTGGGTGATTATCTTGATTCGAGTGTGATTGGCTCAAGAGCGTTATCTTCTGTTATGGTGGAATTAGGAGAGGATGGCGATGGAATCACAGTAGAGACGAAGAATATCTCTTATTGTACTAAGGGAATGTATACGAATGCATTGATCACAGCAGGGATTGAGAATGCAGATGTAACCGTTGCAGGACCATTTGAGATCACAGGTACTGCCGCATTAGTAGGAGCAATGAAAGCATACTCAGATCTGACTGGTGAAGAGGTATCGGAAGAGAGCATGGACGCTGCTGTGAATGAGTTGGTTGTTACCAGTCAGATGGCACAGGATATCAATTCCGATGATGTTGAACAGTTGATGGCATTTGTTAAGGCGAAAGTTGTAGAAGAAGGCTTGGATAATGATGAAGCAATCAGCAAAGCGATCGATGAAGGTGCCAAGGAGTTAGGTATTTCTGTTACGGATGAAGAGAAACAGACCATTATCTCTTTGATGAAGAAGATCAGCAAGCTTGACCTTAATATCGATAGTATGAAAGAACAGGCGAAGGACTTGTTTAACAAGTTAGAGGATATGGGAATTGACAAAGAGCAGGCAAAGAACTTTTTCCAGAAGATCATTGATGCATTGCAGAGTTTCTTTAATAGTATTTTTGGTTAAAAAAGAATATTGATGTAGCGTGTTAGGAGTGCATTTGTTCATGCACTCCTTTTTCATTTTCGAACATTATGTGAATTTCATTGTATTTTTTACAATAAGTGGTAAAATGGGGCTATCGTGTGTGAAAATAGGGTATACTATCCGTAAAACAAGAAGTGACCGGAGCAAGGAATCTGGCTGTTCCGGCAATAGAAATACGGAGAATAGACCATGTTTTATGAAATGAAAAGAGGCAGAGTGGGATATATCACTTATGCCGAATTACAGGATGATTCCGTTATGTATGGTTTCCCGGAAGAAACTATTCGGGCATGTAAGGAGAATCTACACAACTTTCGAAGCGATACGATCGTGACAGGGAAACTTGTATTCACTGTATTAGATCTTATCAATTTGCTACAGGTATTTGATGACAAAGACAGATTAGCAATCTATGTGCAGAGCGATCTATGTCTGTTTGTAGAGATCCGAGATGACGATGGGAGTATACGTCAATTGTTCGATCGGGTGGTGGCCAGTTACTGCGGAGAGACGAAATCAAATGAGATTGATCTTCGTCACACGGTTCCAGAGAAGTTCTTGTACCGTTTCTTAGATCTGCTGATTCAGGAGGATCGCAAGTTCCTAGAGAACATGGAATTTAACATGAGCGCATTAGAGACCAGAATTCTGAAAGAGCGGGTGGATGCTGCATTTATCAATGAGATCTTATTGATGAAGAAGGAACTTATGTATATGTGGAATTATTATGATCAGCTGATTGATATCGGTGAAGTGCTTCGGGACAATGATAATGAGATGTTTCCACCGGAGAATGTACGGCGGTTTGCTACTTTTACAGAACGAACGATGCGTCTTTCAGAGAATGTGAAACATTTGAAAGAATATGCAGTACAGTTAAGAGAGACACACGATGCCATGTTAGATTACAATTTGAACAACATTATGAAGCTGTTTACAGTGATAACGACCATTTTTCTGCCGTTGACTCTGATTGTTGGGTGGTATGGTATGAATTTCGTCAATATGCCGGAATTAACCTGGCGGTATGGGTATCTCGGAGTAATCATATTCTCCGTTGTGGTAGTTGGAATCTGTATTATTGCTTTCAAAAAATATAAGTTGTTTTAAGCAAGGAGGAACACATGCTGAGCAAAATATTAATTACGGTTGCAGCACTGCTTATCTTGGCGGGGCTGATAGGACTTAAGATGAAGATGGTTGGAAAGAGACTTCTCTTTGTGTGTATTGCAGCGGTCGGAATGGTGATACTGTCGGTTGCAGAGATGAATACGTATGGATTAGTGGGTGGATGCTTTCAGGCAATCTATCGTATTCTTGCCATAATTCCCGGGATTTTACTGTTTCATAGTATCTGCAAGAGGAATGGGATTACAGATATCGAAGGGCTGAATGGCGTCGGACGTAAGATGCCATATACATACGTCCTGCTTGTATTCTTATGCATGGTGACAATTGGTATTCCGATCACAGGAACTTTTACCGGTATTATTTATTCAGAGATTGGATTGTTAGCAGGTGGATATGGCGTGTTCACATATGTTGGTCTTATCGGTAATATATTGGGAATTGTGGTTCCTGTTATGTTGCTGTTCCCGATGCTTCGGCGGATGTATTTTCCTGAGAAGGAGAAGAATACGGATGTTGCAGAAGGGGTGGCAACCGTGGCTCCTTCGCCAGCAAAGAGTCTGCTTGTGATTGGCTGGCTGCTTGCAGCAGTGTTACTTGTATTTTCGTTATATCAGCAGCCGGTACTTGTGGCAATCAGTACGGTAATGCAGAAGTTCTTTAGTTAGGTGGTGGATGAGATGGCTAATAATTATGGTGTATTGTTAATCTTTCTGTTCCCAGTGCTCGGGGGTATCATTGGATTCTTTCTTGGTAAGAAGAACAAGGGTACGCGGAATGACTGGATCGATATTGTTGTGATCGTGCAGCTTGCAATGCTGGCATATCTTGCATACATGACAATCGGTAAGGGAACGACGTTCGAATTATCACTTGGCAATTTCTTAGGACTTGGTTTGTCGCTGACCATGGATGTGGTATCCGTACTGTTGAGTATTCTGGTAACGGTGGTCGTGGCAATCGTGACACAGTTCATGAAAGAATCTATGAAAAAAGAAGAGAGCAGTAACCGGTTCTATCTGTTGTTTATGTGCACATTTGGAATGATACTTGGTGCCTGCATGACAGATAATCTTTTCAACTTCTTTATGTTCATTACGTTGGCATTGTTGTTTGCCTGGCCTCTTATTATGCACCGCCGGGATAAGCTGGCATTAGCAAATGCCAATATATATATTGGATTTGTAACAGCAGGTATGGTATTGATCTTAACCGGAATTGTTATCTTATTTGGATATTTGGGAAGTGTTAATTATTCTGGTATGTATTCCTCTGTTATGTCTAGAGGTGGTAGTGGTGCACTTCTGATCGCAGGACTGTTGACCAGTCTTGGATTTGCCATGACCGCAGGTGTATTTCCGGTGCAGTTTCAGGTGACAAGAGGATGTTCGTATGGCTTGATCGAGATATCTACATTGTTATCAAGTCTGGTATCGAAACTTGGTATTTATGGAATCCTTGTGATTGCCGTTGATCTGTTTGTAGAGAATAAGTTCTATGGAAGGGTTCTTCTTGTGGCGGCATTGATGACAGCGGTATGGGGAATTCTCGTGACGTTGACTTCTACGGATATCCGTAAGATTCTGATGGGATTGGATATAGCAACAAATGGATTTGTCTTGTTGGCAGTCAGCCTGTTGGTATTAGGCGGCAGTTCCAATCAGTATAGTGTACGTAGTGTAGTATATCTGTTGTTTGCAAGTGCGATTTCCATTGCTGTGTTATACATGGTGTCTCTTGAACTGGTACGGCGTAATCAGAATTACGAGATCAAGGGATTGGTTGCATCCGGTAAAGGCAACCCGCTTTTGGGTGCAGCTACTTTACTTGCAGGAATTAGTCTTGCCGGTGTTCCCGGAACGCTTGGATATCTTGGATATGGTACATTGTTTAAGTCTATTTCAACCGGAATTGGTTGGAAATGGCTGGTCGTTGTATACATTATATTATGGGGATTTTTGATGACGGCAGTTCTTCGCATTTTCATGAAGTTCTTTATCAGCAAACCCGATGAGCCTCTTCGTATCCTGACATCCGAAGAAGAGGAGTTAGTAGGTGATAACAGTTTGGAGGCAAAGGGAAAAGATGACCAGAATGCGTATCGATTTGGTGAGATTCTACTTTTGCTGGCAGGTGTTGTGCAGGTCGTTATGGGTGTGATTCCAGAATGGAGTGCCAATTATCAGCCGATTATCACAAAGTTCATTACATTCTGCAATCTGAATGAGACAGTTCATTTGGAAGTAAATGTGTACTCTAAGAGCGTTTTGTTAGCTGGAGGTATTGCTGTTATAATATGTGCATTATTCTATACGAATCTGGTGCATGGTGTTTTGCTTCGGGTGATCCGGAATCGCAAGAATAAGAAATTAAAAGCAGAGGCAGAACAAAATAAAGAAAATATGTAATTATTTACAAAAATAATTGTTGAAGATTATGGGTATTCGTATTAAAATAAAAGTAGCACTGCGAGAGAGAAAGTGATTTCTGTCTGGGCGGTAACTAATTATAACGGAGGTTACAGAATATATGGATAAGAATGAGATCAAAGACAAGTTGTTAGAGATCATTGAAGAAGAGATGCCGGAAGTGGATAAGACAAGCATTGATACCACAGCATCCCTTGCAGATGATGGATTGGATTCTGTATCATTGATCAAAGTAATCGTGGATGCAGAGAAGACATTTGATGTCGCATTTGATGATAGAGAGCTTGCACTGAATAAGTACGAGAACTTAGATGACATGGTGGACTTGATTGAAGAGAAGTTACAATAGTTGAGGAGGATTACATATTATGGCAAACAAAGTAGTATTACCTGTTAAGTATCCTGCCGTTACTTCATGGCAGTGGCATGCAACCCTGTTTTCTATCTTAGGGGATGACGAGAACGCAAAGAGATGGATCTATAGTAATTATATTCAGTTACGTTGTTATAATATCGCAGAATATACAACCGGGGATGAGATCTTATTGTGCGATATGATGCCAGGTTCCAGTGCAATGAAAGAGTGTCCTTACCTGATCTTTTCTTTGATCACGAAACCACAGATTGAGAGCTATTGTGGAGATGTGATTGACTTTATCGTGAAGACGATCGATCTTGGCGGATATGTCTATGGTGCATTTGATGAAGCGAAGATGTTATGTGATGTCAGTGTAGATTATAAGTTCTCTCATGAGTTGTTCATCTATGGTTACAATATGGAAGAAGAAGTATTCTATGTTGGCGACTTTACATTTAAGGATAAGTATTCCTATACAACGGTGTCCTTTGAAAAGGTGAAGTCCGGATTTGATGCATTGACAGCCGGAGAAGATCACGTATTTAAGGATGATTATAAGGGAACCCGTGGACTTTATGTTATTCAGAAGAATACAGATAACCGTTATTATGATATTGATCCTGCTTTGATCAAGGATACTTTGAGAGAGTACCTGAATGGAGATGACACGAAGAATCATTTCCGTATGATGCGTAACCGTTTTGATGATACGGTGTTTGGCGTGAATGTATATGATGCACTTCTTGCCAGAGTAGATAAGCAGCTTCATGAGGAGGAACCGGACTTTGATATCCGTGCCCTTCACATTGCATACGATCATAAGGTATTGATGTTAGACCGGTTGAAGTATCTGATGGCGAATGAAGTCATTCCGTTTGAACAGGAGTTGTTAGATGAGTATGCGATCGTTGTTGATAATATGTTAGCAGCACGTAACCTTTTGGTTCGTATCTCTGTAACGAATGAGATTGAGGCAGGAGCAAGAATTAAGACATACCTGAACGATGCCAAAGCGAAGGAGATGGCGATCTTAAGCCATGTTGTGAATGAGTTATAGAAAGGTAACCGGTTGATGTTACATTGTTATTATATGAACTTGAATTGTGACTGCTCAGTAGAGCAGTCACATGCTTTTTATGAGGAACTGCCGGAGGAACGTCAGGAGAGAATACGGCGTATGAAGAATCCGGCACTTGCTAAGAAGAAGATTCTTGTGGGGCGATTCCTTCAGGAGGTAATGCAGGAAGAGACAGGAATTGCAATTTCTAAACAGCATTTTATCTATAGTGCAGCGGGCAGACCATCCCTGTTACACAATGATCTGGATTTTAATCTGTCTGATTCGGGAGATTATGTTGTATTGGCGGTAAGTGATCAACAGGTGGGAATCGATATCGAGAGAAGGAAGAAGAACCATTTATCAATAGCAAAGCGATGTTTTTGCCCGGAAGAATATGAGGATATCGTTGCAACAACAGATCCGTTGGAACAAGAGCGGCGGTTTCGGGCGTATTGGACGATGAAGGAAGCATATGTGAAGTGCGAGGGAAGTGGACTTGCAATACCACTTAATTCCTTTCGGATTGTGTGGGAAGAGAGTCGAACTCGATCTGTTGTTGATAAGATGCTACATGATGTAAGCAACACATTTGTTGCATATGGATATACGACATCCCTTGCAGAAGAATATTGTGTATCGGTGTGTCAGCAATGTAGGATAGATGAAATGTGTCTGATCGAGAAGATATTATAAAACGATTATATAAATAATTAATATAAACATTCGTCTTTTTATTTCAGTAGTTCGGCTAAATAGTGTTCATCTTTTTTGTGAGATCCTTTGATATGATGATATTTCTGTATACTCTCTACCAACAGCTGAGGATTATTACCATAATATTCTGTATAGAAAGATGTGTCGTTTTTGTAGGAACGGCGGCCATACTTAATATTTTTCTTGGCGAAAATTTTAGGCTTTTCCTTTGATTTTACTTTTTCGTAATCTGCGGTTAGGCCTTCAGATATGATTAATAGAATCTCTAGCTCTGGTTTTGTACAATATTTATCTATGGATATAACTTTTGTTTGATATTCCGATGGTACAACAAGCCGTTCGGATAATTTGTCTCCGATACGTAAAATATTAACAGATCCTGGATATAGATTCAGGTTTGTCTTTACTATAGTGGATGATTTAATCTGTCGGGCGTGATAGGCGGATAGCCCGAGCAGATCGTCTCTAGTGAATTTCAAACAGTCATGTCTTAGTAGAATATTTATTATTTCTAGTTCGTTGGGACCTTCACACATAATTAAATATTTCATTGCATTAATTTCCTTTTTAAATTCATAAGTTCCTCATAGTTCACTGCGGTATCAAAAACATTATTATAGAATTGTTTACTTTTTAATAGTTCGGGACGAATAGAATAATCTTCGTACATGTTGGTAAGAGATATAGTGCCATTTGACCGTGCTATCCATATATTGTCCTGACGATTGAAAAGATCAAGGATCTCACAATAATGTGTTGTAAAGATCAATGTTGCATGATTCTGGTTGATATTTTTATCCTTATAAAGACTAATCATATTTTCTACAAGTGTTTTGTGAAAATGGTTCTCAATCTCGTCAATAATCAGATCAAAACCGTTCTGCAAAGAAGCTACCATTAAAATGTATAATAGTATACCTTTAGTTGTTCCACTGGAAAGAAGGTATATTAACTCTTTGTCGGAAACGATCATAAGCTGCTCAGATGTTCTAAGCTTGTAATTATGATCATCTATACGTTTGATGTCCTGTATATTTTCATCAAATATTTGAATGATATTTAAGAATATACTTTCTGTAATCTTGTAATTCGATAATGCTTTGAATAACAATGAATAAGTATCGGCGCCCTCGCCAAAGCTATCATAATATATGGCCCGTGTTGTTTTCTTGCCTAGAATAAAGAATACAATAGATGTATCCTCAGGCAAAATGCCTAATGTAGGAAGGGCAGAAAAACCCTCCTTGGCAAGAATAGACTTGTTCTTTGTTTTGTAATATTTTTTTGCATATATGTGTTGATTGGTAAATACAGCCTTGTTCCCGGGAGTAGAGTCCGTTGATAAAGTAGTGGTATATTTATATATGAATCCGTCGTGATAGAAAAAGATTTCAAGATAAACATTGTCATATGAGTAATGTTTATTCTCTAGACGAAATTCTCCTAAGATAGAATAGCAACAGTCTAACAAATCTACAGCAGTCGTCTTGCCGGAAGCATTTTTCCCGATAAATGCCATTGTATTATATACATATAAGTCTTCGGCAATCTCTTGCAATTCATATTCCTTATCTTCGGATGTTTTTTTTGATTGAGCGATAAGGTTAATATGAAAATGATCCCTGCAATTTTTAAAGTGGTTTGCTGTTACATACAAAAGTTTCATTTGTGTTACCTCCAATACAAAGATTATACACTATAATTAAAATATAAACAAGAAAAATGTTTAAATCTAAATGCGTAATTATTTATATAATATGCAGCAAAATAATTACTATGCATGTTATAAAGCAATAAGAATATTTTAATAGAAATTCCCGCCCCTGATACCCGTTTCAATTAGGGAAAACAACGAGAGAACGGAAAATATTGGAAAGACTATAAGCATATTGTCCAAAAAATGTGGAAAATAAGTGAAAGTATGCAACAATGTGCTAATTTCCAATTATTGACATGGTGAGTAAATATATATTCACCTACAAAAAACGTTTGCTTTTTTCGTGATTCGTGATATAATGACACACGAAATGAAGTACAATTGTGACACACGTTATCAATGAATGGACGATTTTTTACAACGGATGGAAGTCGGGTTAGCCTTGACAGACACAGGATGAACGTGTATAGTTACAATCGGAATGCAGTAGTAGTAATAGTGTCAGCTATAGCAGATAAGAAGAACTGCCGGTGGCAGGGTTTCTGGATGATCGAATACAATGGAGGGATGTGGAATGGAACGGAATCAGGGAATTATTGATTTTCACAGTCACATTCTCCCGGGTATTGATGATGGAAGCAGGAGTACAGCACAGTCTTTGGAGATGATGAAGTTAGAACTTGATCAGGGAGTAAGAACCATTGTTGCGACTCCTCATTTTTATGCAGACAAGGTTTCTGTGGACACATTCCTTAAGAGAAGGCAGCATGCCTATGAGAAGGTACTCGGTGCCATTGAAGAAGAGGGACTGGATGCACCGGTCTTTCATCTGGGTGCAGAGGTATATTATTTTGGTGGGATCGGCAAAGCCGAGATGCTGCCAAAGCTTTGCATGGGTGACAGTGATATCGTACTGTTGGAGATGCCGTTTTGTCAGTGGACGAAGGATATGTTGGAGAATGTCGAGCAGATCCTTACGAAGCAGAAGTTACATATTATATTAGCACATATTGAACGGTATTATGATTACCAGAAGAAGAAGGACATCTGGGATGCTATTTTTGATCTGCCGCTTGTTGCACAGATCAATACCGGAAGTTTCCTGAATTGGAAGAAAAGAGGAAGATGTCTTAAGTTCCTGAAGGAAGACTGGGACGTTGTACTTGGCAGTGATTGTCATAATACGCAGACGAGAATACCGAACCTTGCTCCGGGCAGGGAAGTGATCGGGAAGAAGTTAGGACAGGCACGATTGGATGCCATTGATGAATTGGGAGAAAGGATCATACCACAATGAACCGCAAACAGAAGATGAAGATTGCAGGACAGATTGGTCTGGTAGTCCTTGGAATAATTGTAATATATTTGATCGTTATGCTCATTGATAACCGGATCGGTATATTTGATTCCGGCGAAGATGAGGATGAGTCTTATGAGGAAGAGGAACTTCCGATCGAGATTGACGGGCAGGAATATGAACTTGCCCATGATATGAAGACGTACCTTATTATGGGTACCGACAACAGTGGGAATGAGGAAGCCGAAGACCGTGACAGTTATGACGGTTCGATGGCAGATTTTATGTTATTGGTGGTCGTTGATGACACCGATCAGACATACCGGTACATCCAGCTCAACCGGGATACGATCACGAAGGTGCCATTATTACAGAAAGACCATACGGCATATGCAAGTGCAGATATCCAGATGTGTGTATCTCATGCATATGGTGGAAGTAAGGAAGAGGGCTGTGAGAATACAGTACGTACCGTGTCGATGTTCCTTCATGGAATACCGATCGACGGCTACTACGCCATGAAGATGGAGGCAATTCCGGAACTTAACCATGCAGTTGGTGGAGTGACGGTTACCATAGAAGATGATTTTACAGAGATTGATCCGGAGATGAAGCCGGGTGCCACACTGAAGCTTAGTGATGAGCAGGCTTACACATTCGTTCACAGCAGAATGGATGTCGGAGATGGACAGAATACTTCGAGAATGCGCCGCCATAGAACTTATATGGAAGCACTTGCCAAGACTGTGCAGGAGCAGGCAGCACAGGATAAGAAGTATGTGAACCGTATCTATAAGGAATTAATGAGCTATTCCACAACGGATATGGGAAGCAAGTCATTCAGTAATATTGCTTCAAAGATCAACAGCTATACCGACCGGGGATTGGTTACACCGGAAGGAGAGACCAAGGTAGGAGTGAGTGAAGCACTTGCTGACGGATTAGAGCATACCGAGTTCTATGCCGATGAGGATGCTTTGGTGAAGCTGATCCGGGATACATATCCGCTTACCGAAGTGGACGATACAGAAGATGGAGAGGAATAGGATACTATGAACCAGGAAACATTAACACAGCAAACAGAGAATGACGAGATGGAGATCGACCTGCTGGAAGTATTTTACTATTTGAAGGCAAGAGCATTATGGCTGATATTGGCATTTGTCATCGGTGCAGTTGTGACCGGCTTTATCACCCTTGCGTTTGTTACACCGAAGTATGAAGCGACTTCGAAAGTATATATGGTTGCTTCTTCGAGTGATTCTATGGTAGATCTTACCGATCTTAACATTGGTACTTCTCTTTCACAGGATTATGTGGAATTGATGAAGATCCGTCCGGTATTCGAGGATGTTATTGAAGACCTTGATCTGGATTATGATTATGATACATTACTTGGAATGACAGCAATCGGTACAGTCGGAGATACCCGTCTGATGAGTATTACGGTGACAGACACTGACCCGAAGGAGGCAAGAGATATTGCCAATGCATTGGCAAAGCAGGCTGTTACTTATGTACCGAAGGTCATGGCAGTACAGAAACCACGTATTGCAGAGAAAGCGATCACACCGGAACATAAGAGTTCGCCAAGTTTGTCGAAGAATACGTTACTCGGTGGTCTGGTTGCGTTTGTAATCTTAGCAGCAGTCTTTGTAGTACAGTTGTTGATGGATGATACATTCAAGTCTGCCGAAGATGTCGAGAAGATGCTTGGAGTTATGCCTCTTACCGTTATCCCTGAGGGTAACTTAGAGATGATCGATGATAAGGCAGAGGAAGATATCAGGAAGCAGAAGCGCAAAGAGCGTAAGAAGCGAGAGAAAGAACGTAAGAAAGAGGGGAAGAACAATGCCAACTAAGAATTATGCGAAAGCAACCGTCGGCAATATGCCGGAACTTCCCTATGCAATAGAAGAAGCGGTCAACCGTCTTCGTGTTAATATCGGATTCCTTGGTGAAGATGTCCGTAAGATCATGGTCATCAGTACCACACCGGATGAAGGTAAGAGTTTTGTTACGATGCAGTTATGGAGACAGCTTGCAGAAGCGGGTACTCCGACCGCATTGATCGATATGGATCTGCGTAAGTCCGTTATGGTGGACAAGTACCAGATTGCAAGAGAAGATGGCAAGAAGATTCAGGGAACCTCTTATTATCTTGCCAATAAGATGCCGATAGAAGAGGCGATGTTACAGACGAATATCGGTGCAGGAGCAGTACTCCCGAACGTTGATAACGTGGTGAACCCTTCGATGCTCTTAGAGAGTAAGAAGTTAGAAGATACATTGAATACATTAGCAGAAGAATTCCGTTATGTGGTGCTTGATTGTCCGCCACTTGATCTTGTATCCGATGGAGAGCGGATCGGTGCCTTATGTGATGGTGCGATCTTAGTTGTCCGTGGTGGTGAGACACCGAAGAGTATGATCCGGAATTCCATCCGTCAGTTGGAGCGTGCCAACTGCCCATTGTTAGGTGTTGTGCTTAACCGTGTGAAGGGTTCCGGCAGTGGTTACTATTATAAGCAGTATGGTGGTAAGTATGGTTATTACGGCAAAGATGGTTACTACTACAAGTAAGTTATGTGAGTTCCCTGATGTGCATTGCAGATCGGGCTCAAATATAAGTATTGAAGGAAGGAGGATATAATCGTGAAGTCATTAAAGAAAAAGTTAGCAGGTATCTTAGCTATGACTATGTTAGTTGGTGCAGCAGCTTCTGCAGCAACACCTAGCCCAGCTAAAAAGGCTGAGCCTAAGGCTCAGACAGCAGTAGCAGTAGAGTCTGTAACTGTTAATACAGCAGCAGATGGTACAGCTACAATTGCTAAGGTTGACACAAAGAAGAAGAAAGTTACTGTTCCTACAACTGTTAAGGTTGATGGTGTAGAGTATGCTGTTACTTCTATCGCTAAAGGTGCTTTCAAGGGCTTAAAGAAGAATGCTGTAATCAGCATCAACACAACTAAGTCTTTAAAAGTAGCTAAGAAGGCTTTCAAGGGTAACACCAAGAAAGTTGTTATCAAAGTCAACAAGAAGATGTCTAAGAAAGAGTTGAAGAAAATCAAGAAGGCTCTTAAGAAGGCAGGATTCCAGGGTAAAGTTAAGAAGGCTTTGAAATAGTACTTGTTAACGGACTACCATCGGACAGGTAGACTTTCCTGCCTGTCCGGGGGTGTGTTCCCTGTAATACAATCAGAATGAAAGATAAGGAATGTACTCTTACCGGATATAGGATGTTGGAATCCGACGAGGGTAAGAATATATTCCTTATTTTTTACAACATATAACTATAATAACTATAAGAAGTTTCGGAAGAGAATCGTCGCCTGGTGCGCGTTTTGTGAAGGGATGGATAACATTCAGATACCCTGTTCAAGGTGCGTCAGCCATGTTGGAATGGCGAAGCATATCCTTGGATGGGGTGTTTTTTTGCTTTGTGAAGAAGATGTGGCTGCGTTATGCGGTATTCTGCATAGTGACGGTTCTGTAAGAGGAAGCTTCCTGCGTAATGATATACGAAAGCATAGAAGTAGGAGAGTACAGAACCATGTCTCAGGTAGGAACAGAGCAAGTAACAAAAGATAAGAAAGAGAGAATCCATTGGAATATCATATCCATATATCTCATGGTATATGATGTGATAGCTGTGAATTTTTCTTTCTTTTTTGGTCTTCTGCTGCGATTTGACTTTAAGTTTTCGCAGATTCCGTCGGAGTATATGCATGCCTTTCTGGTATTTGCTCCGTTCTATACGATATTCGTGTTAATCGTATTCTATGGAATGCGGTTGTATAACAGTCTGTGGCGATTCGCCAGCTTCAATGAGCTGAACCGGATTATGTGTGCTACGGTGATCACGGTGGTATTTCATATTGTATGTATTACTGCATTTGTATTGCGTATGCCGATTTCTTACTATATGGTTGGTGCGATGATGCAGTTCGTATTGGTAACGGCAATCCGTTTCTCCTATCGCTATATCTCACTAGAACGTGCAAAGAGGGAAAGTGACAATACATCCGTGCATCGTGCCATGATCATCGGTGCCGGTGCGGCAGGGCAGTTGTTGGTAAGAGAATTAAATGGTTCGACTGAAACGGATGCGAAAGCATGTTGTGTGATCGATGATGACATGAAGAAGGTTGGCCGTTATATTGAAGATATTCCGGTAGTCGGTAACAGGGATACGATCTTTGAGAATGTAGAGAAGTATCAGATTGATCAGATCCTGTTGGCAATTCCAACTGCATCCGCACAGAATGTCCGTGATATTCTTGCCATCTGTAATGAGACAGACTGTGAGATCAAGAGACTGCCGGGTGTGTATCAGATTGCGAATGGTGATGTGCTGCTTAGCAAAATGAAGCCGGTTGCGGTAGAGGATCTTCTTGGAAGAGAACCGATTAAGGCAAACATGGATAAGATATTTGATTATATTACGGGAAAAGTAATCCTCATTACCGGCGGTGGTGGATCTATTGGTTCGGAATTATGCCGGCAGATTGCATCTCATAATCCGAAGCAGTTGATCATCTTTGAGATCTATGAGAACAATGCATATGATATTGAACAGGAATTAAAGCGGAATTATCCGGATCTGAATCTGCTTACCTTAATCGGCTCGGTGCGTGACAGCCGCCGTATCAACTGGGTGTTCGAGACCTATCATCCGGAGATTGTATATCATGCGGCAGCCCATAAGCATGTGCCGTTAATGGAGACAAGTCCGAATGAGGCGATCAAGAATAATGTGATTGGAACCTACAAGACAGCATTTGCAGCACTCAAGCATGGTGCGAAGAAGTTCGTTCTGATCAGTACAGATAAAGCGGTGAATCCAACGAATGTTATGGGTGCCAGTAAGCGGTTATGTGAGATGGTCATCCAGAGTATGGATTATGTCAGCAAGAATAAGTTGTTCGGAATTCTGCCATATGTGCATGCACATTCCGGTGGAATTGATGAGGTGCATATGATTCATGATTCCGTGGATGAGGCAATGGAAGAGGTTGCCTGCACGATGGAGATGAAGAGTGAGAAATCGGATGGAAGCCGTACCGAATTCGTTGCAGTACGTTTCGGTAATGTATTAGGAAGCAATGGCTCGGTCATTCCATTATTCAAGAAGCAGATTGAAGCGGGTGGACCGGTTACGGTTACGCATCCGGATATAATAAGATACTTCATGACAATCCCGGAAGCAGTTGGTCTTGTGTTAGAGGCGAGTGTGAATGCCTGGGGTGGGGAGATCTTCGTTCTCGATATGGGAGAGCCGGTGAAGATTGATACATTGGCAAAGAATCTGATCCGCTTGTCCGGTTACAAGCCGGGAGAGGATATTAAGATTGTATATACCGGATTGCGTCCGGGAGAGAAGCTCTATGAAGAGAAGCTGATGGCAGAGGAAGGTATGAAGAAGACGGATAATGAGTTGATTCATATTGGTAAACCGATTCCTTTTGATGTCAAGAAATTCTTTGAACAGTTGGAACGATTCGCAGCGGCCAGTTACGAGAATGACGAGCATATTGTGGATCTGGTGAAAGAGGTTGTGACGACGTATCATAATATGGAGAATGAAATATAGATAGTAATAAAGGAATTGTTGCGTTATAGGGTATAGGGTTAGATGACCGAAAACGATTTGAACGCACGAGAAGGTGACAGGAATGAAAAGTAGTAAATTTAAAAAAATTATCATGCGTGTTGGTGCGATAATAGGCACGGCTATATCCGGTCTTTTTATTTGGAAGAAATGGAGTGAAATGAAAAGAAAGAATGATGCTGACTTGAAAGAAGACGCTTATTCTGGAGCCGGCATTCCTGTGCGTGAAGTGAAAAGAACAGTTTATGAGAAATATATGAAACGAGTAATTGATATAGTATTATCGATTGTTGGAATCATTGTACTGTCACCAGTGTTTATCATCACTGCAGTTGCAATCTTTATTACTGATCCAGGTCCGGTTATCTTTACTCAAAAGAGAGTGGGTATTAACAAGACATTTTTTAAGTTATATAAATTCCGTTCCATGAAGATGTCTACACCACACGATGTACCGACACATATGTTAGATAATCCAGAATCCTATATAACATCAGTCGGGAGATTTATTCGAAAGACAAGTATTGATGAACTTCCACAGTTGTTTAATATTCTAGAGGGCAACCTTTCCATAATTGGACCAAGACCAGCTCTGTGGAATCAAGAGGATTTGATTGCTGAAAGAGATAAGTATTGTGCTAACGATGTTATGCCTGGATTGACGGGGTGGGCACAGATTAATGGTCGTGATGAATTGGAAATTCCTGTTAAGGCAAAACTTGATGGTGAATATGTCGAGAAGTTGAGAAAGAATAGTATTTCTGGTATTGCGATGGATGTGAAATGTTTCTTTGGCACAATCACATCTGTGTTAAAATCCGATGGCGTTGTAGAAGGCGGTACTGGAGAATTGAAAAAAAGTGTAAGATATAATTATGAAGATGTTGATACACCAATTGGATTTGAAGAGGATGTTACAGTTGATTTCTCTCAGAAGAAAAAGATATTGATAACGGGGGCTAATTCGTATATTGGTGAGTCTTTTGAGAATTATGCTAAAGAACACTACAATGCTAATTTTGAAATAGACACTGTTGATATGATTGATGGCTCTTGGAGAGATAAGAGCTTTTTTGGATATGATACGGTGTTTCATGTTGCAGGTATTGCTCATGCTGATGTGGGAAATGTATCAGAAGAAGTAAAAGATAGATATTATGCAGTGAATACAGATCTAGCAATAGAAACTGCAGAAAAGGCAAAAAAAGAGGGCGTTAAGCAATTTGTATTCATGAGTTCTATGATTGTGTATGGAGATTCTGCTCCTTATGGTAAGCAGAAGATAATTACAGCAGATACAAAACCTGAACCTGCTAATTTCTATGGGGATAGTAAGTGGCAGGCAGATAAAGGAGTAAGACGGTTGGCGAATGATAACTTTCATGTGCTTGTTGTTCGTCCGCCAATGATTTATGGAAAAGGGAGTAAAGGTAATTATCCGACACTTGCGAAATTAGCAAAGAAATTACCGGTATTTCCGAATGTTAATAATCAGAGATCCATGTTGTATATAGAAAATCTTTGTGAGTTTTTATGTCAGGTCATGTTAGTTGGAAAGGGAGGAATATTCTTTCCACAAAACGCAGAATACACACAGACAGCTGATATGGTTCGGATAATTAGTGAAGTGGCAGGAAAAAGAATTTGGATTACTAAATTGTTGAATCCATGTGTGTGGATTGGAAGTAAGATGCCGGGAAAGATTGGAAGACTAGTAAATAAGGCATTTGGAAATAGCTGCTATGATTTGAAACTTTCAAAATATGACGACTTAAATTATCAACACATAGATTTAAAAGAAGGAATTGTTAATACAGAGATCATGGCAAAAAAAAAAGGAATGGCTGCAAATCATTATAAAAAGAATATTCTTGTAGTCACGCAGTATTTTTATCCAGAAACATTTCGAATTAATGATATGTGCCAAGAATGGGTAAAGAGAGGGTATGCAGTTACGGTTGTGACAGGGATACCTAATTATCCAGAAGGTAAAATATTTGAAGGATATGGATTGTTTAAGAAAAGAAATGAAGTATGGAATGGAATTGATATTATTCGTATACCTTTGATTCCAAGAGGCAATAGTGCAATTGGTATGATTGTGAATTATTTGTCGTTTATGATATCTGGTTTTATTGTAGGTAAAACCAAAAAAGTGACAGCGAATCTTGTATTTTCTTTTGAAGTGTCACCAATGACTCAGGTGTTAACAGGGATTAGTTTTGCGAAGAGAATGAATGTGCCACATTATTTATATGTTCAGGATTTGTGGCCGGAGAATGTAGTAACTGTGACGGGAATAAGAAATCCGTTTATTATTAAACCAATAGATAAGATGGTGGATTATATATACAGAAATAGTGACGAGATATTTGCTACTAGTCCAAGTTTTGTAGATGCAATCTGCAATAGGAAAGAAGTAGTTCCAAGAGAAAAAGTGCACTATTGGCCACAGTATGCCGAGGAGTATTATCGACCATTAGAGAAAAAGAGTATTCCTGAAATAGAGAATGATGACAGTTTTAAAATTGTGTTTACTGGGAATGTTGGAATGGCCCAAGGATTGCAAATATTACCTGAAACAGCAGAATTGTTGAATGATGTAAATATAAAATTTGTAATAGTTGGAGATGGAAGATATCTTTCACAATTTGAAAAAGATATAAAGGCAAGAGGGGTCGATAATAAATTTATTATGATTCCGAGACAACCGTCTGAAAGGATACCAGAAATATTAGCTGCTTGCGATGTGGCATTTTTGTCGTTTCAAGACAACCCGTTATGGAGTATGACAATCCCAGCAAAATTGCAAAGTTACATGGCTTGCGGAATGCCGATTATTGCATCTGCGAAGGGAGAAACAGCAAGGATTATAGAAGAAGCACAGTGTGGAATATGCAGTTCTATTGGTGATGCACAGGAGTTAAGAACGAATATTATTAACATTATGGAATGTGATCTAAAGGCAATGGGACAGAATAGTAGAAACTACTTTGATAAACATTTTAGTAAAAAGAGATTAATGGATGAAATGGATGAATATTTTGTGAATTTACATTGATATTTTGATAGATACATTTGTAGATTTTATTGTGTTAAGTTGATAAAAAGGTTGAAGAAAGAAGGTGCTTGTAGGTGGGCTTAGTCCAGGTTGCTTATTGTGTAGTTGCTTTGGATGTGTTGACAGTATTGAGCTTATGGCTCAAAGAACGAAATAAAAAATATATATTATATATATTTTTTGTTTTGTTTGGTTTTTTCTTTACAATAAGGACATTTGAATTTCCTGACACTAAAAATTACTATATGATTTTTCAGGATGTGAACAATTATAGTAATACGCTTGAATTAAATAATGTTATTTTAATAAATATATTTAAACACTTACCGTTTGGTTTTAAAGGATTTTGCTTTTGCTATGTTATTTTTAATGAATTGATTTTAATTAAGTTTGCAAAAAATATTGTTGGTAAAAACGATAATTTTATTGAAATTGTTATGATTTTACTTGCGTCATATTTTTCATATTTTGGGTATTTATACAATGGTACTATTATGAGGCAAGGTGTAGCAATGAGTTTTATATTACTTGCGTTTTCATATTTACTTAATCATGAAAATATGAAGATGGTTTTTTGCTTTATAGTGGCTTTTTTATTTCATTATAGTGCAATTGTAGGGTTAATAATATTTTTTGTGTCCAGAATAACGATAAAAAAAAGAAAAACATATTACATTTGGTATATGCTTATAATTATTTCTTGGGCAGGAGATATTAGTCTTAGATTTTATGAAATATTTAAATATTTATTGTTGAAATCTGTATCAATTTTTCCTTTTATGTCCAGATATGCGTATTATGTGGTATATGCAATGAACATAAGAACTGATGGAAGAGAATCTTTAAAGGATTTAGTTTTTTTAGTCATTGCATTAATATGTCTTTTATTTCTTAAGAACAGAAATGAAATATATGAAAGTTTTTTGAAGGTTTTTATGACTGGTGTAACAGCGATGGTTTTACTGAATTGCTTAAATGTTGGATATAGATTTTATGATTATTTTTTACTTTTTGAAATGGGAATGGTCGCTATATTATATAATACACAAACTCTTATTAATAAAAAGCAATTTGGTATGCTTGTAATTTGTGTAAATATGATTTTGCTGATAGCAGTTGTTAGATTTTTACAGTCAGTAGCGTAGGGAGAAATATAATGATTAGTATAGTGGTTGTTGTTAATAAAAATGAAATATATAAAGAATGGTTAAAGAAAAGTTTAACTGATCAATCGATAGAAAAATATGAAATCATAGAAGTAAATAATTTTAATAATGAATATAAGTCTCTCTCAAAATTGTACAATAATGCTATCGATAAATGCAGTGGAAATTGGATCATGTTTGCGCATCAAGATGTTAGGTTCTTGAATAATAGCGAGCTGGAAAATATAGAGAATAAATTAAATGAAATAAGTTCAAGAAATGATCGCATTAAACTGTTTGGAGTTGCAGGAGTAAAAGAGGGGAAAAATGCTATTGGAATTTCTAGCATATTTCATGGTGAGGACAAAAGGGGAGGAGATGTTAATGCATTTAATGGTTGTGATTGTCAAGAGGTTCAAACTGTTGATGCATGCTGTTTCTTTATAAAAAAAGAAGACATTAATGAATATAGATTTGATACCAAACTAAATGGATTCCATATGGTTGTAGAGGAATTGTGTTTGCGTATTAGAGAAAATGGAGAAAGTGTTGTAGTCATTCCATGTAATTTATGGCATTTGTCAGATGGTAAATCATTGGATTCAACTTACTATAGAGAGACAATAAAAGTCGTCAAAAGTCATAAAAATATAAGTTTTATAAATACTACTTCCTTTCGGTGGAGGGTAAATAGGTGGTTATGTATAAAATTGAGATATTTTCAACTGAGAAATTATATACACCATAAATTGATTAAATGAAAAAGGATAGTTGCAAATGGAATGTTTGTAATGTCTATGAAGGGTATTGGACTACAGGAGATAAACAATATATGAAAGCAAAGAATCAGACGTTGTTGAATTTGATAGCAAGTATTTTGGCATTTTGCATAAATGCTGGCATACAATTTTTTGTTACACCGGTTCTGACAAGGAACATTGGGGATGAGGCCTATGGATTTATTACAATTGCGAATGATTTTACAAGTTATGCAAGTATTTTTGCGGTTGTTCTAAATTCAGTTGCTGCAAGATTTATTAGTGTTGAATTTCATAAGAATAATTATGAGAAGGCAACGGAATATTATAATTCTATATTCGTTGGAAATTGTGTTATTTGTATAATACTCTTTTTGACCGGTGGTTGGATTGTAATGAATTTTAATAAATTTTTAAATATAAGTAGTGATTTGGTTTTTGATGTAAGAATTGTTTTTGCGGTTACTTTCGTAAATTATATGCTCACAGTTTTTTTATCTATTTTCAGTACATCTACATTTGTAAAAAATAGGATAGATATAGAAGCTGTGCGGAATATAATATCTTATGCGATTAAATTTGCAGTTGTTTTTGTTCTGTTTTCAAATGCTTATAAAGTAAAAGCGTACTATTTAGGAATAGCGACATTAATTAGTACGCTATATTTAGGAATAGCAAACTACAGTATTACCAAGAAAATAATGCCGGAAATAAAGTTTGACTTGCGAAAGTACAAGTTTAGCTCTGTTGTTGAATTATTAAAATCAGGATTATGGATGAGTATTAATAATTTGTCTAATGTGTTTACCAATAATTTTACGAGTATGTTTATAAATTTGTATCAAAGTTCGAGTGCTGTAGGACTTTACTCTGTTGCAAAAACAATACCGAATTGTGTAACTTCGTTTATGTATGCCATATACGCTGTATTTGTTCCAACGTTTGTCAGATTGTATGCTGAAAAGAAGCAAAATGAATTAAAGGAATATGCGTTTAAAACAATGAAGATAATGAGTGTATTACTTACATCGCCGATCTTGTTACTTATTGTATTTGGAAAACAATTTATGATGTTGTGGCAAGGGTATAGACCAATGGAAGAAATAGATACGATTACAATAATTATGGCACTTAGCGTTGTATTAATAATGATCATTAGTGTAGTTCTTCCTATATCGCAATTAAGTCTTACCGTAAATAAATTAAAGTGGCAGATGATAGCAAATATAATTATATCATTGTGTACTTTTGGTGCAGTTGCAGTAGTGTTAAAGGCAAAACAGGGATTGATTGGCGTTTCTATTGTGACGACCATTATTCAAAGTGTATTGTGGATTGTTTTTATACCAATTTATTCTGCAAAGGTGATAGATATAAAATGGTATGAGTTTGTTGTGAAGGATGTGATTATTCTTGCAAAAATATTTGTTATGGGTGTATGTGCTTATTTAATAGCAGGCAATATTAAAACGAGTTCGTGGTTTGGTTTAATTATTTTCCTTCTGATAGGAGCAATTATTTTGTATGTATGGTCATTCTATATGTTCTTTAATAAGGATGAACGGCAGGAAGTAACACACATTATTAAGAAATCGATTGAAAATGTATTAGGAGATAAGGAAGATGAATTTATTTAAAGTTAAATGCGTAGTGGCAAAAATTATTGATTGTATAGGATTAGCAGATTATTCAATTAAATCTTTAGGCAAAGATTATATTAGAATAATAAACTATCATCATGTTTTACAAGAAGATGAAAAAGGATTTGAACAGCAATTGCAATTTTATAATACAAACTTCGAAAATGTAGATTATGAGAAATTCAAAAAATATATGAATGGTAATTATATCTTTAAGAAGAAACCAGGATTGATAATAACTTTTGATGACGGATATTTAGATAATTATGAAGTGGCATTTCCGATGTTGAAAAAATATGGTTTTACAGGCTGGTATATGGTTTCAAGTGGACTAATTGACACTGATGGCTACATGTCAAGTGATCAGTTGAAGGAACTGTTGTCATCGCATCATGTGATAGGATGTCATACATATTCCCATCATAGAATGGAGCATAATGATCAAGAAGAGGTGCTTAAGCACGAAATAGTTGAAGCGAAATATGATTTGGAGAATAAAACCGGAGTGGGTATTGATATATTTTGTTGGTGTGGAGGAGAAGAACAGCATTATACTCATAATGCGGCTCAAATGATAAAAAGGGCAGGTTATAAGTATTCTTTTATGACAAATGCAAAGCCTGTTGTTTCTAATGATAATAAGTTGCAGTTAGAGCGTTCTAATGTTGAGGCCTATTATGAAACAAGTTTAATGAAATTTCAATTGAGTTTTTTTAATGATTTGAAATTTAAAAATAAAAGAAAAAGGGTTGAAAAAATAACAAATGTATAAGGATAGTTTTGAAATTAAAAAAATATATTCTGGAGCGTTAACTGACAAGGAAATAGATGATTTTAAAAATTTATGCATTTCTACCTATGGAGAGTTCAATGCAACTTCATTTCGCAAGAAATATATAGATAATATATATGGGGAATCACTACTACTTTTTGCATACGATAGTGATAAATGTGCTGCTATACAATGTTTTATTAGAAGTGATTTGCATAATACGAGAGCCATGCAATCAGGAGATTCAATGACTCGAGCGGAATATCAAGGGAAAGGTTTGTTTACGCAATTGGTAAAAGAAGGAGTAAAGGAACTAGAAACTGATTATTTTATATATGGATTTCCGAATGAAAACTCGTTTCCAATATTTAAGAAGATGGGATGGAAATCATGCAGTAGGAAAAAATATCTTTTTTCTTGTAAGAAAAGCCGAAAAAGACTTCCGGTTATTAATGACACTGATTTTAATTGGATTATAGAGCAAAATGTGAATGTTGAATATGTAAAGAGAGAAAGCAATTACTATTTGGCTAAAAAAAGGAATAGATATATAGATGTTGTGTTCGCAAAGCTTACCGAAGATCAAACAACATTCTTAAAGCAAGGCAAAGGTAAAATATTGTTGCAATATGATGATAAAGGAAAATTAGGGTATGGATGTGTACCGATATTTTGGAACAGTTGTGAAACGAAAATAGAACTATACAAGATGGATACAATGTTATGATTATTAGGAGAAGTGAAAATGAGGAACTATAGTGTGGATGTACCTGTCGCTATTTATATTTGGACAAGACCGGATTATCAAAGAATACAATTTGAAGTTATTAAGCAAGCACGTCCGAGCATTCTTTTTTTGATCTCTGATGGAGGACGAAATGAAAAGGAATGGGAAAAAATAAATATTAATAGAAGGATGTTCGAAAACGAGATTGATTGGGATTGTACTGTATATAAATTATATGAAGAGAAAAATCTGGGAATGTATACAATGGGGAGAAAATGCTATGAATTTGTATGGGAGAAAGCAGATTATTGTATTTTCTTAGAAGATGACATTGTTCCAACAGTTTCATATTTTGAGTTTTGTGCAGAATTGCTTGAAAAATACAGATATGATACACGCATTTGTTCTATTTCAGGGAATAATCAGTTGGAATCATGGGATAAATGTCCGTATGATTATTTCTTCTCTAAGGAGGGGTCTATTTCAGGATATGCAACTTGGAAAAGATGTTTTGAAATGTTCTATGATTTTTCGTTTGCAGAAGATGATTATTCATATAATATATTTAGAAATAATTTGAAATTATATAAGAATAAATGTTTGATGAAACAAACAGAGGCATTTATCAATTATGGTGTTTATGAAGGGCATGTTGATGGTTCGGAGTATTGGTTGAGTCATGCGTGTTATGGGCAGAGTCAAGTACATATTGTTAGTAAGAAGAATATGATTAGAAATATTGGATTTGAAGCTTCAGAGCATATTGATTCGGCGAATAGAATTCCTAATGGAATTAGCAAGTTATTTGATTTGAATACATATGATGTTACTTTTCCGTTGAATGAACCGCCACTAGTATTGGCTGATTTAGAATATGAAAAAGCAAGAAATCGTGCATTAGGTTACAACAATCCCTGGATTGTTTTTTGGAGAAGAATATGTAGAGTGTGTCTAATAGTTAAATCGGGAGATGTTGCCTATTTAACAAAAAAATTAAAGTTGGTAATTAAGCGAACGCATAATGTTCGTTTGGAAAAATAGAGGATCTATTCATAGGACGGCGCAAGAAATGATGAGAATATTGATGATAAATGTTGTTTGTGGAATAAAAAGTACAGGGCGTATATGTACGGATTTGGCAGATATATTACAACAACATGGGAATGAAGTTAAAATTGCATATGGAAGAGAAGACGTACCTGAACAATATGCTGATAAGGCGTTTTTAATTAGTAAAGGAATTAGTACACAAATGCATGCTTTGAAGACTCGTTTGTTCGATATGACAGGATTTGGAAGTAAATATTCTACAGAGAAATTTATTGAATGGATTGAGCTGTACGATCCGGATATTATTCATATGCATAAT
>CACWQE010000020.1 GCA_902762905.1 uncultured Lachnospiraceae bacterium
TAACGCAATGCCTGAGACCTTAGCTTGCTTGCAAGCTTAGTTCGAAGGTATGCCTTGTGCTGTGTGCCTGCTGCAATATGACACCGCCCAAAGCCGGGTTCACAACCCTCAACATGCGCGTCCGTCCGTTCCCTTACGCTGTGCAAGGGTGATAGTTTAGACGGCGAGGTCCACATGCTGAATCGTTCCAGCCCCTCCACTTTCACGCAGAAAGATTCCCGTCTGTCGGATCACTGCCTGCGTCTGATTCGTCTCTTTTTGATTCAGATGATACTGCGTATCTGCCTTTCCGAGATAAATTGCACCAACATCACAATCCTTCAAAGACAAGAGCCGGTCATTACCATCTTCATCCTTCATCCACACTTTCAAATGGTTAAAGATCTCATCATTTTCATCAATCCATCCATTCCCATCTTCATCATACTGTGCCAGATCTGCAAAACCATCACCAGACTTTGTTCCAAACAGTTCCGAACCATCATTGATCACACCATCACCATTCCGGTCGTATGCAAGAAAGCCGCTGCCGTTTCCTAATGATGATATTTCTTCTTTCTTACCATCTGAATCAAGATCAAAATAGAACTTCTGGTCACTAACCGATGCGGTATCACTTCCAACATTAATCACCAGTGGATCAGTTAAGATTACCTGCTTATCGCTGGAATACGAAAATGCACCTGCAAACCCTCTTGACATAGATAGATCGACGCCAAACTCCAGACTTCTTCCATCTTCCGTCATCGCAACACCTGTTGCGGAAAATGTAGTACTTTCCTGTTCCATCATAAAACCGCTCACTTCCGTGTGCTGAATCCAGGCGGTACTATTACCCGCCGTAACCGTACCACTCTGATTACTCCGCAGATCAATTACATTGAAACTGCCCGCTACGGAAAAGCTCTGTCCAAATGACAACCGGTTCGTTGTGCTGGAAAATGATACATCTGTCTTGGATAGATCATCCGCACTCCAGGAATCCATCACATCTTTCGGTGAATAGACCCCTCCATGTTTCCGAATACTTTGTAACATTCGAAGAATCTGTCGTAACGTCTTCACCATAGAATCTTCTTCCACACGAAATGTACTTCCGATTCCTGTCTCCTTCGGCTGCTCTGCCGCCAATTGTTTCCAATCAGACTTTTGTTGTTTGGACTTCTCGTCCTGCTGTTGCTGGTACTTCTCCCAGATTGCCTGGGATTGTTCTGAAATAGACATAGATACACCGTTTTCCTTCGCCTCTTTGTCAACATCCTGCTTCAACGCATTCCATTGGGATGCACGCATCCGCTTTGAGGTCACAGTGCTTTCCTGATAATGGCTGTAGCTGCTTGTCCCTGACATTGCCACAGCACTGCTCTTGATTTTCATGGTACTCAACTCCTTTCTTTTCCATGAAACATATTGAATTGTACAACACAAAAAGAAAGGTGACCGAGCATCCGTGCTCAGCCACCATACCCTTTCTATCAGTATATCGGCTGTTCATTAGAATAAATGAACCCTTTTATACAATTATATCACCAAATTCTGCATGAATTACATTTGCCAGATCCAATGGATTTAAAAGAATCTGTACACCGATCTTACCACCACTAATAATGATCTCATCAAAGTTCTTAGCACTTTCCTGAATCACTGTCTTATATAACTTCTTCATTCCAAGCGGCGTACAGCCACCTCTAATATATCCCGTTACCGCATTAATATCCTTGACATGAATCATTTCGATCGACTTCTCGCCGACAAACTTTGCCGCTTTTTTAAAGTCAATCTCCTGATCGATCGGAATGACAAATACATAGTGTTCGCCACTCTTTGCCACTGTTACTAACGTCTTAAATGACTGATCATAAGGATCTCCATTCAGATCTGCTACATGTACACCATCTATAAATTCATCACATTCGTATGTCTTCGTACGATAAGCCACTTTATTCTTATCGAGTATACGCATGGCATTGGTCTTATTCTCTTTCTTCGCCATCGCAAAGCACCTTCTTTATGCCTGTTCTAATAATTTATCAACACTTACAATCTTTACGCAGAGTGTAAATAACTTAGCGGCCTCTCTCATCTCTTCCGGTGTTGGGAACGATGGAGCGATACGGATATTGCTGTCATGTGGATCCTTTCCATATGGGTAAGTTGCTCCAGCACCTGTCAATACAACTCCAGCCTCTTTGCATTTGGCAACAATTGCTTTTGCACAGCCATCCATTGCATCAAATGAAATGAAATATCCTCCACGAGGCTCAATCCAGCTTCCGATCTCAAGACCATCTAATTCTTCCTTAAATACATCTAATACAGCCTGGAATTTCGGTCTTAACAGCTCTGCATGTTTCTTCATGTGTGCTTCTAATCCTGCACGATTTTTAAAGAAACGTACATGGCGAAGCTGATTGATCTTGTCATGTCCGATTGTCTGAACCGTCATCTGGCTCTTAATAAACTCTATATTTTCAAGAGATGTTGCAATTGCAGATATACCAGATCCAGGGAAACTGATCTTAGAAGTAGATGCAAACATATATACCATATTCGGATTACCTGCTTTCGCACACTCATCCAAAATATTCAGGATCTCATCCTGCTTGTCCTCATATAAATGGTGAATACAATATGCATTATCCCAGAAGATGCGGAAATCTTCAGCAGCCGGCTTTAAATTAGCAAACCGTCTTACCACCTCATCCGAATAAGAAATACCGGTTGGATTTGAATACTTTGGTACACACCAGATACCCTTTACTGCTGCATCATTATTCACATATTCCTCTACCATATCCATATCCGGACCATCTTCACCCAAAGGAATATTGATCATCTCAATTCCAAAAAACTCTGTAATCTTAAAATGTCTGTCATATCCAGGAACTGGGCACAGGAATTTAACCTTATCTAACTTACACCATGGGGTAGAGCCATTCACTCCATGTGTCATCGAACGTGAAACCGTGTCATACATAATATTCAAACTTGAATTACCACATACTACCACGTTGTCTTTCTCCACAGACATCATCTCTGCCATTAATTTACGACATTCGCCAATACCATCCAGATCACCATAATTTCTGGTATCGTTACCTAATACTGTTTTCATATCAGAAGTGCTGTTAATCACATCTAACATCGGTAAAGAAAGTTCCAACTGTGATGCTCCCGGCTTACCTCTGGACATATTCAGATTCAGTCCTTTTGCCTGTGCATCCTTATACTCTTCATTTAGCGCTTCTTTCAAAGCAAGCAACTCTGCTTTCGTCAAATCTTTATACGCTTCCATACAAAACCTCCTGTATCTTTGTTCCTTGTGTATGGGAGAATCACAAGGAGTGATTAATATTGTAAAGTATTGGCTTTTTTCTCAAAAACCCACAATAACCTTATGTATAATAACATAAAACTTATCTATTGGGAAGATAAAATATGAATTCGTTTCCATTTGAATAAATATAATAAGTTTTTATTCAACCAATTCTTAATATATTAAACAAAGTATCTATTATACTTAATTATATAAAGTTGTATCAAATCGTGTACTAGAACAAAGCCTCTGGTAATCATTAAACCAGAGGCCTTATTCACGCTATTTCCAAGATAACTGCAATTGTTTCTTTTCCTTAACACAGTCCGCTAAATATAGGTTAATAAGTGTCTGATACGGAATACCATAACTTTCAGACTGATTCTTAAAATATTCAATGATCTCTCCATCAAGTTTTATTGTGACTTGCTTTTTGATCCTGTTTGAATATGGATTTTTCCTTGGATTCAGATTCTTAATATCGTATTCTTCTCTCATTTTTACCACCCTTCCTGATATACTCTTTTCTCACTCTTCGTTGCTTCTCTTGCAGAAATTAAACGAATAACATTATCGTTATCACGATAGCAATGGCTTACAATACAGATTTTTGCTGACCTGATTGCACCAATGATGAGAAATCTATCTTCCTCTATTGAATGATCCGGGTCATCAAATAGGATAGCATTTTCATCTCCAAATACTTCTATTGCCTCCTCGAAAGATAAACCATGCTTTTTCTTGTTAATATCGTTTTTATGATCATCCCATTCAAATTTAATTGCTTCCATAATTATATTATAATTATAAAATAATTATTTGTCAATTCTTTGAAGGTGCATCTATGTACATATTATATATACGGTATATTACGTAATATTACTTTCTCTGAATAATTATATCGTGCACCGACCGGAGCGAAGCGGAGACCTTGAACCCATGGGTTCAAGGGACGCTTTGCTCAAAAAAAGAACGGCTCACCATCTGGTGAACCGCTCTTTTTTCCTGCAGAAGATGGGACTTGAACCCACACGGGTGTTACCCCACTAGAACCTGAATCTAGCGCGTCTGCCATTCCGCCACTTCTGCATTTGCCTATGTCGGCAAACAACTATCTTATTCTATACGATTTTTCAAAGAAAATCAAGACATAATTTCAAGAAAAATTAAAGTCTTATATATAACCGGATTTTTCCTATTTATCAAACGGGAATTTTTTTGCCAGGTCCATATTCACATCTTCACTAATATTAAAATGGGAATCATAGGATTTCAGCCAATCCTCATATACTCCGCTAAAGTATTCCTTCTGTTTACGGGCAATGATTTCTTCTTTGTTCTTCTTTGTCAGTTCTTCATCATTTGATTTGATCATCTTAAAGATATGATATCCATACTGACTCTGAATTACTGTGCTGACTTCCCCATCTGACATGGCAAGAATCTTATCCGCAACCGACTCACCATACTCCTCTACCATCTCCGCTTTTGCCATCGTATAAGAATTAGAATATTGCAGCTTATACTTATCTACAATATCCTGATAGGTTACATCCTCATCCTGTGCTAAAGAAGACAATGCCTCATTCGCCTTTTGTAACTGGGTCGCTTTCTTCTCATCCGTAAACTCTTTCACCGTACCGTCTTTATCAATGCTGTAACATTCAAAAACCAGATCATAGAATGTCGTCATCCGGGCTTCTTCCTCTGATATCTCAAAATCATACTCGGTAATTTCTTTGTTATATACCTTCTTTGCGATGGCATTCTCTTCCATAACCTGCTTCACCAGGTCTTTCGTAATCTCCGTCTTTTTGAGATCCGCTTCTGTCAAACCATTGTAAAATGTCTCCGCCTCGTTCTCAATCTCCGCTTTCTCACTATCACTCAATGAGATATTCATATCTTCTGCATGATGCACCAACACCTTCACACGGTTGATACTCTCAATAATATCATCAATCGTCACGTCCTTCACTGTACGCTTGCCATCATCCGTTGTCATCTCCAGACCCCATACACCATTTCCATAGGTCTTTTGATAATCTTCTTCGACTGTCTTTCCATAAATGTAATATTCTCCATAAGTAACATCACAATCTCCGAACTGATACACAACATTTGCCGTATCTTCTACTTTTTTCTTACCGCACCCGGCAAGTCCAACCGCAAAGATCACACTCATACAAACAGCCAATACTCGCTTTGTATATCTCATACCTTATTCCTCCACATACTTTGCAAAATCATTTAATGATAAATTCTTCCATGCATTTCCTACAAAAGATGCTTCCGTAATTCCTTCCTCATCATACCATGCAGCACGCTGTTCTTTCAATGCATCTTTCTCCTTATCCGAACGGTACCGATCCATAACCTGTGCTGCCAGTTCCTCGTTATTCTCTTTCACCATTTTCAAAATGGCATAACAACTTGAGATATCAATAACCGGACTAACGTCACCCTCTTTGAGCTTCTTAATCTCCTCCGTAAATGCATCCCCGAAGCTTTCCTCCATATTGCTTTGTTCACCGGAAACCGTATCCACTCCATACTCTTTGGCAAGCTCTGTAATATCCTCGCCATCCTGTAGTCTCTGGTATGCTTCATCGGCATTCAGCTTTTGCTTGGAAATCTCCTCATCCGACAACATCAATGGCGTCTGCCCATCCTCTTCTGTCAGATAATTACCTTCTTCATCCACCTGTACCTTCGGGAACAACAACATATAAATGGTACAATATCTCTGGTCTTCTACATCCACATCATCTATTACCGTCTGCTCTAGCTTATGTGCCAGATAACGTTCCTGATAGATCTCGATCACTCGATCCTGCTTGATTCCCAGCTCCGAAAGAATTCTTCCATCAATCTGCCCTAGATACTCCGTTGCATCCTTACGCACCGTTTCTTTCTCTTTCTTCGTAAGAGCGATTCCCTGTTTCTTTGCAACCTGTGCCTCTACTTTGTAATCCATAATTAATTGCAATATCTCATTCTTATAATAAGAATCGGCACTACTTCCATCTTCCGCTGTTGTATCCAGTGCTTTCTCCCCAATTCCGAGATCCACTACATTCTGCAAAATACACAGATTCACCTCGTCCATGTATACCTCTTCTGTCCCCACACGGAAAGCAACTGTGTTAAAAGGCTCCTTTCCTGCACCCGACAGCTTCCACAAGAATACGGCAAATCCCACAATGAACAGAACTAATACAAAAACAAAAAGAATCATATCTCTCTTCTTATGTGTATTCATTTCCCGGGGTATTGACTTACCCTTTTGTTTCTTTCTCTCTGATTTCTTCGACATAATCTATCCTTCTCCGGTTTCTTTTAAAATATACTTTACCACGTTATTCCCGTTCAATCAATCCATTAATATCCTCAATAATCCCATCTAAGCCATCGATAAATTTCTTAAGGCTTCGTTTTTCCAGATCGATCACAAATCCAGGATTCGCACCTCCCACAATTCGGATATTATTCAGATATTTAGCAAGGAAATCATCTAACAATTCTGTCTTAACCTTAACGCCCGCTGCCATCTCTACATGTACTTTACCGCCCTTATATGTGATCGCAGTAATATATGCCTCATGCGCCTGTGCTTTCAGTTTTGCAATCGTCATAAGATTAAGCACCTCTGTTGGCGGCTCTCCAAACCGGTCGGTCAATTCATCTAACATATCCTCGTAATCTTCCTGTGTCCAGATACCTGATATTCTCTTATACAATTCCAGCTTGGTCATCTCATTCTTCACATATGTTGCCGGAATATAAGCATCGACCGGTATCTCAATGGATGTAGCAAATGTCTCCTCACTCAGTTCACCCTTCTGACGTAAGATCGCATCATTTAACATCTTGCAATAAAGATCATAACCAACCGCAGCCATATGCCCGGACTGATCTTCCCCTAACAGGTTACCCGCTCCACGAATCTCAAGATCCCGCATAGCGATCTTGAATCCGGAACCAAGATCTGTGAATTCCCGGATTGCCTTCAGACGTTTCTCTGCCGTCTCTTTCAACATTTTATCCCGCCGATACATCAAGAATGCATATGCCGTCTTGCTGGAACGTCCCACACGTCCGCGCAGCTGGTATAGCTGGGACAAACCATAGTTCTCTGCATCGTGTATGATCATTGTATTGGCATTACTGATATCAAGTCCCGTCTCGATGATTGTCGTCGTCACTAACACATCAATCTCTTTGTCGATAAATGCCATCATGACATCTTCTAGTTCTTTCTCCTTCATCTGTCCATGCGCATAGGCAATCCGGACATCCGGCATCATTTTGGAAAGATCTGCCGCTACATCTGCAATCGTATTGACCCGGTTATATACATAGTATACCTGCCCGCCTCTGGCTAACTCTCTCGTCACTGCCTCTTTGATCAATTCCGGATTATATTCTAACACATAAGTCTGAATCGCCTTCCGGTCGACCGGTGGCTCCTCTAACAGACTCATATCCCGGATTCCGATCAGGCTCATATGCAGCGTTCTAGGAATCGGCGTTGCCGTCAGCGTCAGCACATCCACATCTTTCTTGATCTGTTTGATCTTTTCTTTATGTGTAACACCAAAGCGCTGTTCCTCGTCAATGATCAGCAATCCCAGATTACTGTAGTCCAAGTCCTTTGACAGCAGACGATGGGTTCCAATGATAATATCTACCTGTCCCTTCTTCAGCTTATCTAACGTCTGACGTTGTTCCTTTGCACTTAAGAAACGGGACAATACACCTATCTCGATCGGATAATCCTGCATTCGTTCTTTGAATGTATTGTAATGCTGTTGTGCTAGGATCGTAGTTGGCACCAGATAAGCAACCTGTTTGCCATCCTGAACCGCCTTAAATGCCGCCCGTATTGCAACCTCCGTCTTACCATACCCAACATCTCCGCAGATCAGCCGATCCATAATCTTGGTACTCTGCATGTCTGCCTTCGTCTCCTGAATCGCACGCAGCTGATCATCCGTCTCCTCGTATGGGAACATTTCCTCAAATTCCTTCTGCCAGATCGTATCCTCTGAAAATGCATATCCCTGCTTAGACTGCCGGATTGCATACAGATCCACAAGTTCTTTTGCAACTACATTCACCTGACCACGTACTTTAGATTTGGTTTTTTCCCATTCTGTACCGCCTAGCTTATTCAGCTTTGGTCGTCGGCTGTCCTTTGATGCATATTTCTGAATCAGATCAAGCTGTGATGCAAGAATAAACAGCTTCGCACCACCACTATATTCAATGGCAATATAATCTTTGGTTACCTGATCTACTTCAATCTTCTCGATTCCCTGATAGATGCCGAGACCATGTTTCTCATGTACCACGTAATCCCCAACATTCAGATCATCAAAACTATGAATCTTCTCTCCGGAATATAAAGGTTTGCGTTTCATACGCTTCTTCGTCTTCTTCTGACCAAAGATATCTCCCTCTGTCAGAACCACCAACTTGATATCCGGAACCGAAAATCCACTCTTAAGTCTTCCGTTTGTGATCATCATCTCTGATGAAGCCAGTATCCGGTCTTTGTCCTCCGAAAAGAAGCAGTTCACATCCTGATCTGACAGTGTAGTGGCAAACCGCTCCCCTCTTGTCGCAGATGGACAGAATAACAGAATCCGATATCCTTCCTGTTTCCATCTACGGATATCTTTCAAAAGCATCTCAAAATTATGGCGATACGTCGGCACCATTTTCGTATCAAATGCAATCTGTGTCTCGGGTTCAAACAACGATTCCTGCTTTTCTAATATACTGAATAATATGGTATCCCTCGTTGCAATCTTTCCCACAATTTCTTTGTAATCAAACAGGATATCCGCCTGACTTGGCAGCATATAACCACCCTCTAGACGGCTGACCATACTTTCCCGGAATTCAAGCTGACATGCCTCGGCACGCTCTAATACTCTGGATGGTTCATCCACAAAGATCTGCGTGTCCTTTGGCATATAAGAAAGAAAACTATCTAATGAACTATAAAATGCACCGATATAGCTATCGATCCCCATGGCACTGTGAAAACAGGTAAGTTCCTCCTTTAACGATTCCATGGCCCGGTTGATTCTGGCATATTCCTCCGTCTTGAATTTCTCTTTAAGTTTCTTAGCATATGCTTTATGTTCCTTCTGCAGTTTCTTAAGCCCCGCCTGAATACGGTCTTCGTCTAACACCATTTCTGCCGCCGGATATACCAGAAGGCTTTCTACATTTTCAATACTTCTCTGACTTTCTACATCAAAGCTGCGAATACTGTCAATCTCTTCCCCCCATAACTCGATTCGATATGGACACTCACTACTCATAGGGAAGATATCCAAGATACCTCCCCTTACTGCAAACTGTCCCACTCCGTCTACCCAGTCGTTTCTCTCATAACCCAGTGCTACCAACCGCTTCTTGACCGGATCTAAGCCCAATGTCTCACCAAGCCGAAATGTTACAATATTCTGTTGTATCTCACTAAGCGGAACGAGCTTATTGAGCAGTGCATCAATTGATACAACCACTGTTGTAACTGTCTGTTCTAAGATTCCTTTCACAACCTCCATACGCTGACGCAGAATCGTATGTCCGTGAATATCCGCATTATAGAATAACACATCTTTTGCCGGATAATACATGATATTCCGGTCAAAAAATGCATAGGCATCCACAATCTCCTTCGCCCGATCCTCATTATAGGTTACGATCAGATTCACACGGTCATTGCCCAGGCAATCCATCGTATAAAATCTGGCATACCCATCCGTTCCCGTAATCTCAAATGGCATCTTCTTTTGTTTGCGGGCATCTTCATACTGCTTTCCCACATCCGATAACCGGAACGGTGCTTTCAAACATTCCATATCTTACTTTCCTTTACTATCTTGACGTTGGTCTTACATTCGACTCAAACATTCTGCTAAATCCGAGCCATTCACTATTACCATTATTATTCCCACCATCTAATAACTCTATGAATCCTTCTAACTTGGCATCGGTATTATCCGCAAACGCCAGAGCAACCGCCTCGATCAATGCCGGTTTCTTCGGAGAACCATATTCCAGCTCTCCATGATGCGATAAGATACAGTGCTTCAACTCATTGGCAAGTTTTACAGGGAAGCCATCGATCTGGCGGATCTTCTCATCTAACATGATCGTACCTGTCACAATATGTCCGATCAATTGTCCCTCATCGGTATAATCATTCTCCGGAAATGATGAAATCTCACTCATTTTCCCAATATCATGACAGAGTGCCGCCGTAATAAGCAGATCATGGTTAAGTACCGGATATCGTTTCACATAGAACTCGCAAAGTCTTGCAACCGACAAACTGTGCTCTAATAATCCGCCGGCAAAATTATGATGCATTGTCTTAGCTGCAGAGTGCATCTTGAACGCCTTAATGAAATCTGCATCTTCTGTAAATACCATCTCCAACAGTTTATGTAAATGCTCATCCCGGACTGTTGCGATCATCTCCAATAACTCATTATACATCTCATCTATATTTCTCTTTGAGCATGGCATATAATCTACCGGATCATATTCCCCTTCTTCTGCCTTGCGCACTCTGCGGATATTAAGCTGCAATGCCCCCTGAAAGCTAACTACCTGAGCATCTACCTGAATATAATCCATAGATTCAAAATGTCCAATTCCATTCGACAGATCCCACACTTTACCATCCACAGAACCCGTCTTGTCATGTAACTGCATGGAATAATAATTCTTTCCCGCCTTTGTCTGCAATGTCTTCTTATCCTTACATAAGTAAATGGAAGATATCATATCTCCCTCTCTTAATTCTTTAATAAAACGCATTATTCATCCTCCTGATCATTAATTCTCTATCTTATCTGTACTTTAGGAAGTGAGAACACAAACTCACTTCCTGCACCTTCTGTACTGATTAAATCGATATGTTCTCCATGGGCTTTCATAATCTCCTTTGTAATGGAAAGTCCCAATCCGGTTCCCTGTTTATCCTTTCCCCGGGAAGTATCCGATTTGTAAAAACGATCCCAGACCTTGTTCTGTTTCTCTTTCTCAATACCCGATCCTTCGTCCTTGACGGAAACAAAAATCTTATCGTTCTTATCATATACCGTAATCTGGATTTGTCCACCCTTTGGGCTGAATTTGATCGCGTTATCCACCAGATTATAGATAACCTGCCCTATTTTCATCTTATCTGCATATACATGTGTGTCCTCTGCCGGACATTTCAGTCGAAGATCAATCTGCTTCTCTTCACAGACACCCTCTACTGTATTACGCACTTCCCGTATGATGTCTACCACGTCAAAATTCTGCTTCTTAAGGATTGGTCCGTACGTATCAAAATCATTTAATTCCAGTAATCCTTCTGTCAGCTTAGAAAGCCGCTTCGATTCCGTCAATACAATGTTCAGATACCGGTCATACTTCTCTACCGGAATCGTCCCATCCAACATCGCCTCTAAATACCCTTTGATCGAAGTAAGCGGCGATCGGAAATCATGGGAAATGTTTGCAATAAAATTCTTCCTATATTCATCTAATTTACTCAACTCACTTGCCATATATTCCAGTGAATCCGAAAGTTCTCCAATCTCATCTTTTCGCTTTACTCCGGTTCTCGTCTCAAAATTCCCCTTTGCATATTCTCTTGCCGCACTGTTTAACTTGGCAATCGGACGAATCACCGTTCCAGACAGATATGCCAGCACAACACCAACTACCAGAATCATCACAAGAAATGGCATGTACATAATGTTCAACATATCATTTTGCAGACTATCCAATTCAGTCATAGAGGTATGCAGAATCAAAAAACCATTCTGCGTCGTACCGGTATATACCGGCAACCCGATACTGATCATCGTGTTATCAAAAATACCATAAAAATCTCCCGTCAGCGTAAATGCCTTCTTCGAATTAATACTCTCATCAATATCATTCAGATACCCCGGCAATTTCGGATAGTTCTGCGGATTCGACGCTACAATTAACTTTCCTTCTGAATCAAAATACCAGACACTTGTCTTTAGTGAATCTTCAAACTCATTAAACCGCACCTGCAGATAATCCAACGAAGTGATTCCCTGCACATACGATACAATCGTCTGTTCCGATAACAGATTCGCCTCATTGATCAGATTATCCTGTTTTTCTGTAACCAATGCTTTCTGTGTTGCGTAGGTCGTATAACTGCCCAACGCAATAAATACGCCGATCAGCAACAACATAATGATTACGACTACTTTATCAAAAAATGTACGCTTCACTCCATATCTCCCCGATTATTTTACTTCAAACTTATAGCCGATTCCCCATACCGTCGCAATCGACCAGTTACTTCCATCTTTGATCTTTTCCCGGATACGTTTAACATGGACATCCACCGTTCTGGTATCTCCAATGTAATCATATCCCCAGATCTGATCTAATAACTGCTCTCTCGTAAATACCTGATTCGGGCTGCTTGCAAGAAAATAGAGAAGTTCCATCTCCTTCGGTGGCATATCGATCACTGTTCCGTTATAGATCACAGAATAACTGTTAAGATTCACAGTCAGGCCATCATACTTCACACAATCTGACGGCTCCTCCACCTGATTTGACACCACTTCTTCATTCTGTTGTACTCTGCGAAGTACCGCCTGTACCCGCGCCACCAATTCATTCGAATCAAATGGTTTGATCATATAGTCATCTGCACCAATCTTAAGTCCTAATACTTTGTCAAACACTTCTCCTTTGGCTGAAAGCATAATAATCGGTACATTGCTGCTCTTACGGATCTCCCGACATACATCATAGCCATCCATACCCGGAAGCATAATATCTAACAATATTAACTGCGGTTGATATTCTTTAAATTTCTCTAATGCAGACTCTCCATCTCCCGCGATCTCCGTATCAAAACATTCCTTTACCAGATACAGTGAGATCAACTCTGCGATATTTTCATCATCATCCACGATCAGGATACGTTTCTTATCCATGCAAACCTCCTTCTTTCCAGATCATTTTCTCTGATTCATTTTGTTCTTATATTCTTATCTGCCATGCAGACTACTACAGTTCAACAATTGTCACACCGGCATCGCCTTCTCCAAATTCACCCAATCGGAAGGACTTCACATACTTCTGCCGTTTGAGATATTCATGTACGCCTTTGCGCAAAGCTCCGGTTCCCTTACCATGCACGATCCGCACCTGATTCAGATGAGAAAGACAGGCATCATCCAAATATTTGTCCAGTTCCATGATCGCCTCATCCACCGTCATGCCAAGGAGATTAATCTCCGGTTTGATATTCTTTGCTTTATTCACAGATGCCCGGTACTGTGCTGTCTTCTGCTGTTTACTCTGTTTCTCCTCTTTGACGATCTCCACATCACTGATCTTAACGGTACTTTGCAAAATACCCATCTGTACGGTAAGTTCTCCCTTCTGATTCGGAAGAGAACGCACCGTTCCATCTAAATTCAGACTGATCACGTGCACCGAATCCCCCAAATGAAAATCACTTGCCTTTGCTTTGGACTTCCTGTTTGAAGTCTTATACTCTAACTTACTGTTTACGGATTTTAATTTATCCCGCAATTCACCACGCGCCTTTTCCATATCTTTGTTATTGGCAGTCTGTGGTTTCTTCTCCCAATTATTATATTTACGAATTGATTCATCCGCAAATGCCTTTGCATCCTCTAAGATCTCTCTGGCTTCCTCTCTGGCATTTCTTAATATATCCTGCTTTCTCTGTTCAATATGCTCATTCTTCGACGCCAGCCGGTCTTTTAACTTCTGAATCTCTTCCTTATTCGCAGCAATCTCTGCCTGTTCCTGTTCAATCGTCCGCTTTGATTTTTCCAGATCTGCAAGCAATGCTTCCATATCTACCGTACTACTGTCAATCTGCGACTTTGCACTCTCGATCACATGATCTGCCATTCCTAACTTCTTTGCAATAGCAAAGGCATTCGACTTACCCGGAATTCCGATCAATAAATGATAGGTCGGGCTCAACGTCTCCACATCAAACTCACAGCATGCATTTTCAATCCCAGGCGTTGTCATGGCAAACGTCTTAAGTTCGCTGTAATGCGTCGTTGCCATACATCGGATATCCCTGTTATGCAGATCATTCAGGATGGAGATTGCCAGTGCAGAACCCTCTACTGGATCGGTTCCTCCACCCAGCTCATCAAACAAGACAAGGCAGCGGGACGAAGCATGTTTCAAAATATACACCACATTGGTCATATGGGAAGAAAACGTACTTAAGTTCTGTTCAATACTCTGTTCATCCCCGATATCCGCAAAGACATCCTCAAAAACAGCAAGCGTCGATCCCTGAAATGCCGGAATGTGCAATCCAGACTGTCCCATCAATGTAAGTAATCCCAAAGTCTTAAGTGATACCGTCTTACCTCCGGTATTCGGTCCGGTAATGATCAGCATCGTATAGTCATCCCCTAACCGGATATCTACCGGAACCACACTGTGCCGCTCCAACAATGGATGTCTTGCCTGTTTCAGATTCGTATATCCATTCGTATTCAGTTCTGGTTCCGTTCCATCATATGACTTGGCAAAAGACGCCTTGGCAAAGATAAAATCCAACTTTGTCAGAACTTCCACGTTGCTCTCTAATGCATCCTTTGACTGTGCGACCTGCTCACTTAAACGGGCTAAGATCTTTTCGATCTCCATCGCTTCTTTGGCAGCCAATTCCTTTAACTCATTATTCAGATTCACTACTGCCATTGGCTCAATAAAGAAGGTTGAACCGGTTGAAGACTGATCATGCACCATACCCGGAAACTGTCCCTTATATTCTGACTTAACCGGAATACAATACCGTCCATTACGCATCGTAACGATCGTATCCTGTAACATCGCCTGATTGGTCTGTCTTGTCACAATTCCATTCAGCACCTCATGTACCTTGCCATTCGTTGCCTTCATATTGCGGCGAATATCCTTCAATGTTGCTGATGCATCATCTGCAATCTCATCCTCTGACAGAATACAGCGGTTGATCTCCCTTGCTAAATGTTCTAACGGCATCAGGCTTTCAAAATAACCGGTCAGCGAATCCTGTCTGGTATTCACACCCTCTTCATCCTTATCCTGCGACTGCTCCCCGTACTGTCTGGCATGTTCAGCGACCTGTAACAGCTTTGCTACATCTAAAAGCTCTGCACTCGAAAGACTGGCACCAACTGCCACCCGCTTCATTGCCTCCCCAATCGGATATACACCGGAAAATGACAGACTTCCCTGCTGATATACCCTCCGTAGCGCATCCGCTGTCTCTTCCTGATTCTTTGTAATCTCCATAAGATCGGTAGACGGCTTCAATCGTTCGCACATCCGTTTCCCCGCCGGGCAGGTTGCAAAGCCAGTCAGCTTCTCGATAATCTTATAATATTCTAATACTCGTAATGTTCGCTTATTCATCTCTCAATTCCCATTCTTACTAAAACACGTTAAGACCACATAACATGCATCCTATGTTATGTGGTCTGCTTTATTCCATAGATATATGTATTTTACAACAGTTGCAACGTTCATGCAAGATATCTTTCTATTCCGGTCTTTAATCTCTGCAATCCATCCTGCAATACACTTCTTGGACAGGCAATATTCATCCGAAGGAAATCATCCCCATCCCCGGAATAGGCATGTCCAGCCGACAGATACAACCCCGTCGTCTTCCGTATTGCAGCAGCTAATCTACGGGAATCCCGTGAGATATTCTTACAATCGATCCACAGCAGATACGTCGCTTCCGAAGATATTATCTGCACATCCGGTATCTCCTTTTGCACAAATGATACCGCATATTCCTTATTCTCATATATATATTGCCGCAACGCATCCAGCCATTCACCACCATTCGTAAATGCCGCAACTGCTGCATCGACTGCGAACACATTCGGTTCTGCCACCTCATCGGTATTGATTCCTCTCCACACCTTATGGCGAAGTACCTCATTCGGAACCGCAATTGCCGCCGTCTGTATTCCTGCAATATTAAATGCTTTGGTTGGCGCAATGCAGGTAATGCTGTTATCCCGACATTTTTCCGATACCGACGCAAACGGAATATATTCTTTTCCCGGATCTGTCAGATCACAATGAATCTCATCCGAAACAACAATTACATGATACCGGTAACAGAGTTCTCCAATCCGCTCTAATGTATTCCGATCCCATATCTTACCGATCGGATTATGAGGATTACATAAGATCATCATGGTTGTCTGAGGATCTGCCAATTTCTTCTCCAGATCCTGAAAATCAATCGTGTATTCCTTTCCATCATACTGTAGACGATTTTCAAGTATCTGCCGTCCATTATTCCGGATCGAATTAAAAAAGATATTATAGACGGGTGTCTGCACTAACACCTTTTCAGCAGGTGTGGTCAGCTTTCTCACAATGGATGAAATGGCAGGAATCACTCCCGTACAGAACATCAGCCAGTCTTTTTCCATTGCCAGATGATGCCGATTCTGCCACCAACTGCAATATGCCTGATACCACGCATCCGTAACTTCGGTATATCCAAAACATCCCAGTTCTGCTCTTTTTCTTATAGCATCCATAACTGCCGGTGCTGTCTGAAAATCCATATCTGCCACCCACATTGGCAGCTCTCCCTCTGCAACATTCCATTTCAGGGAATTACTTTCTCTTCTGTCAATTATTCCATCAAAATTATATAACATTTACTTCCTCCCATCACTCAAAAGAAGCACAAATTCAACAATCCGTCAAATCTGTGCTCCTCCATCTCTTCTATTCTGTTATGCATAATGGTATGCCTGAATACTTTCAATCTCCTCTTCCAAATTCATCTTTGCATTACGCAAATCTATGTCATTTTGAATATCTAAAAAATATGAATCTGACACTCCAAAATATTTTGCGAGTCGAAGTGAAGTATCCACTGTAATCTTTCTTCTATCATGTAAGATATCCTGAACCCTTGACACTGGCACATGAATCTCCCGTGCTAATTTGTATGCGGAAATATCTAACGGCTCCATAAATTCTTCTTTCAATATCGCACTTACTTTCGGTGTTTCAATGATACTATTCATAACCAGTCACCTCCTAATGATAGTCAACAATCTCAACATCGCAAAAATCACACTGTCCTACAATATGAAAACAAATCCTATATTGATCATTGATCCTGATATTATATTGTCCATCGCGATTCCCTTGTAATTGTTCAAGATGATTCGCAGGTGGCACTCTTAAGTCCTCCACACTTCGAGCATTATCAATCATAATCAACTTTCTCAATGCAATTTTCTGAATGTTCTGTGGAAGCTTTTTAGAAAATATCTGATTATAGACTTTTTCTGTTTCTTTATCCGCAAAACTCTTTATCATAATTAAATTATACCCGTGCCGCATGTACATGTCAATAGGTCTACTATTATTATATGCATTTTTTATAACTTAATTATAGAGTTTTCTATATCATAAACATACACTATTATTTCTTTTCAAACACCCATAAGTTACTGATCTGATATGACAATGTATCATAATCCCACAACTGTCTGCTTCTGGTCAGACTGTTCGGATCATTTACACGAATCTTACCATCTTCCATTCCGGTTAATACAATAAAATGTCCTACACTTGTAAAATCCCCCGGTCGCATGCTGCATATGATCGGACACCCATTCTCCAATTCATTATAGATATTATCTTCACTTAATGTTGTCTCCTGCCCGATCACTCCATAACTGCCTACTGCCGTCATCAGGCTCCATGCCGTTCCTACTCCGTCTACATAATAGCCATTATCCGTGGCATACTGTGCAATCGCATCCGGTGTAGCATCCTTATTCCCCGTCAATCCCACGATCACCATAGAAAGACAGGTCGGTGCACACCCCGACAGTCCAATCACGTTATCCCCATAAGGAATATAACCCCATCGCTTGTCCCATTGCAGCAAAAGCGGAAATCTCTGTGACATTTCATCCGTTGTTAGCCATCCAATGCCGGAACTGTCTGCGTTCAAATACCCTTTCACATAATCAATCATTTCCGGGTTATTGCAAAGGGCCACTAATAGCTTCTGCGGATACGCATCTGCATTATCATAGATCTCTTCAAACTCCGGATATTCCTGTGCTAATGCCTGTAAATTCTGTTGCACCTCGTTCTCATCTAATACCTGCGGTGTATTGGATGTATACTTAGAATCGGGAACCACGGTTGCTTTCTTTCCTAACCGGAAAGAAAACGCACCCGCAAAATTTCCAATCACACTTCCTGCTATCTGTAATAAAATATATGCACCAACACATAACAGTGCCATATCAAGAACCTTTCTTCTCCTGCGTCGTCTGGCAATCTTCTTCCTTCTTTTCTGCATCCGGATCTGTTGCCGCCGGCTTACTTTCCTTGCTGTCTCCGATTTATTCTCTCCATAAATTTCTTCTCTGGCATCTAATTGTAATCCCATATCCATAAAAAATCCTCCTATTCCGATCATGCCGATACAACTTACATTGTATCTATCCTATCAGAACAAGAGGATTCATATGTTCTCAAATCCTTATTAAATTCTTACGATTTTATGACTTTTTTCATATTAGACACACAATGCCCTTAAACCGGATTTCATTATTACTGGTGTAGCAAAAAACAATTTCAATGAAGATGCAAAGGAAACAATGCAGGAGAAGATTAACCGGATGCTGGTTACAGAAGCAAGACGAATGACAGTTTATTAAAGTTAGGTGGATGTAATTGAAGAAAAAATATGATATCATGTGAGTAACAAAATTTGTAGGAGTGTGCTACATGTATGACTGTTAAAGATGCGATTAATTATTTGATGCAATAGGTGGTGATATTTTTTGAAAAATGAAATTGTTTTATTTACAGATGGTGATATAAATCTTGAAGTTGAGTCAAGACCAGAAGAAAAAGATATAATGGTGAATCTTGTAATGAATTTTTTGACAATGTAGTTAGTTCGTGAAATTTATTATTTAATGAAATTGGTAAATTGGAATTTTACGTTCTGTAGATACGAGGAAAGGAGACGATTATGGGGGCTCATATATGCTTTGACAGACATATTCATATAGCGAACAAAACTTGGTCGAAAGGGGTTTTAAGGCATCTTGGTTATGAAGATATTGATGAACAAACTCTAAATGAGATAGTTAACAATAAGAAACTAAAATGGATTCAGATATCTGATTATCTACCTAATGAAGCTTATCGAAAAATAGACCAGATACTTTCGGAGCGACCAGATATTACTTTCCGTCTTTTTCATTTTCTGAACAATGATGAAGTTGATATCTCTTTCCTTATGGATATGCCTCATGTGAAGAAAGTACAGATTGATTGTATTGAATTCAAAAACAATCCTAAAAGAATCAATCTGTCTGTATTGGCAGAATTAAACCTAAAGTCATTGCATATAGAGTGTTTTGACTTAAGGGATTATGAATTTATTCAAAATCTTTCAGACGAACTTGAAGAACTTTCCATCATGGCTGATACGATGGGACCAGGAATCAAATTTGACTGCACCTGGCTTTTGAAATACAAAAATTTGCAAACACTATGGCTTGGGAAGAAAGCCAAGAAAAATATTGAGAGCATTAGTCAACTTCCTAAACTCAAGTCATTGTCCTTGAGAGGAATTAAGCTTACAGACTTTTCATTTTTGTATAAGATGAACTTGGAAAAGTTGGCACTTCTTTGGAACTCAAACAACAACTTGCATGAGTTGGCAGATCTAAAGAACTTAAAGGAAATAGAACTCTGGAGAATCAACAAGTTGAGCGACATTTCATTTATTGAAGAATTGACAAATTTGGAAATCATAAAGCTTCAAGACCTTAAGCATGTTAATTGCCTTCCGGATTTGAGAAAGCACGCTAATCTTCAAAGACTTTTCATCATTGATACAGGCATTGATATAAAAGAGCTTCCTAACTATTTGCAAGAAAAGGTCAGCAATTGGGATGATAGATAACAGATTCCGGTTTGTCGAGCAGGTGAAACTCCCAGTTTGTAGAATTCAAAAATTTAATATGAACTGTGAGATAGAGCGTATGGAAATAATCCATACGTTCTATTTTTTTGCCTTTTTGAAAAAAGTGATTAAAAAACTATTGACATTTTATTACTGGTATTGCTCCTGTTGACTTTCGCATGGAAATTTCACGATAAATGTAATACTTTCTTCCGCACTCTCTGCTGTGATCGTTCCTCCATGCAATTCCACAATCTCCTTCGAGATAGCAAGTCCCAATCCTGCGCCACCACTTGCCGAAGACCGGGCAGAGTCCAACCGGAAGAACTGTTCAAAGATGCGGGCTAACTTCTCCGGTGATATCGTCTTACCGTGATTCGATACCCATATTACAATATTTCCATCCTCTATACCAAGTGACAAACGAATCGGTGTATTGGCATAACTGTAATTCACCGCATTCCGGATCAGATTATCAAATACCCGCTCCATCTTATCCGGGTCACAGACAAATTCTACATCCGGTGCAATCTCTGACTGCCAGGTGAGTCCTTTCTCCTGTAAAACCGGAAGAAATTCACTCATGATCTGTTCTAACATAAGGCTTAGATTGATCCTCTCTTTGTCTAACTCAATCGCCGTCAGGTTAAATCTTGTGATATCAAAGAATTCATTGATCAGATCTTCTAACCGTTCTGCCTTTGTAAGTGCAATTCCGGTATATCTTGCCCGAAGCTCGGTAGACAATTGCGGTTCATCCTGTAATAAAGTCAGGTAACCGATCACACTGGTCAACGGTGTCTTTAGATCATGTGCTAAATATACGATCAGATCATTCTTGCGCTGTTCTGCTTCTTTTGCTACTCTGGCATTGTGTAATGCCTGTTCTCTTGTCGCATTTAGCTGTATCTGTACATCCTTCAGCGCCGGTGATAACCAGATCGTATCCTCCGGCAGCATGGCAAGCTGTTCCGATGCCTCTACTACTTCATCCAGGTAACCAAGTGCACGCTTGAAAAATCTTCTTGTAATAACTGCCCATCCTATTGCAAACAGGATTCCTACAAATACATAGGTTTGATCATCGATCAGATTGAGCAATGGCCACAAGGTATCAGTCGGATACCAGGTTCTAGACTGCAATATCATATAAGACACATAAATAAATGCAACTAATACCGCACCATACACGATCAATGCCAATATATATCCCCACATCAATCGTGTGGTTAGTCTGCCCTGCCCAAAATGTCGTTTTTTCTTATGCTTCAATGGTATATCCAACCCCCCAGACCGTCTTTACATATCGTGGTTTTCTCGCCGGTTCCTTCATCTTCTCCCGAAGTCTGGCAATATGCGCCATCACCGTATTATTCTGATCCAGGAATTTCTCACCCCAGACCTGTTCGAATAATTCTTCCGAAGACACTACATTGCCACGTCTTTCACACAGATACCACAGAATATCAAACTCCATTGGCGTGAGATTCAGTAATTCTCCATTCAATGTACAGCTATGACTGCTCTTTGAAATATGTAAGGAACGGATGTCCACGCTGTCCTCTACCTCTTCCGCTCCATTATACCGCTTATACCGCCGTAGCTGTGTCTTCACTCTTGCTACCAATTCTAACGGATTAAATGGTTTCGTAATATAATCATCTGCACCAAGGGTAAGTCCCATGATCTTATCCATATCCTCTACTTTTGCAGTCAGCATAATGATTGGAAAATAATACTGTTCCCGGATTTTCTTACAGATCTCAAATCCATCCATATCCGGCAGCATCACATCCAATACCGCAAGATCCGGCGGATTCGAAAGTGCACTTTCCAACGCTTCCTTTCCGCTATAGAACTTCGTCACTTCGTAGTTATCATTCTGTAGATAGACTTCTACCAGATCAGCAATCTCCTTTTCATCGTCTACTACTAATATTCTCTCGCTCATTCTCTACTCCAATGTCTCATGATCATTGTCTTCTATGATCGTACTTCTCTAATGTATGACCTCTCTACCATTCGTAATGATGTAACTGTCCTTCCATCTGGAAATGAGCAAATCCATTCTGTCTTAATGCTTCATACAATACGATTGCAACCGAATTAGAAAGATTCAGAGATCGAATATCATCTAACATCGGAATCCTCACACAGGTTTCCTTATTCTCTAATAAGATCTCTTCCGGGATTCCGGCACTTTCCTTGCCAAACATAATATAACAGTCTTCCTCATAATGTACATCCGTATAAGTCTGCTTTGACTTCGTCGTTGCCATATAGATCTTCGCTCCCGGATTCTTCTCTAAGAAATCCTCATAACTTACATATGTGGTCACATCTAACTTATCCCAGTAATCCATTCCCGCTCTCTTGATCATCTTATCATTGATTCGAAATCCCAAAGGCTCGATCAAATGCAGCCTTGCCCCGGTTGCCACGCATGTCCTTCCGATATTTCCTGTATTTGCCGGCATCTCCGGCTCATGTAACACAATGTTAATCATGATATATTCCTCCTGATTATCTTCTCACATTTCCAACTCATTCTGTTATACCATATTCCCACATCATAGACAAGATTCACTCCAATCACATAGGCTGATTGCATATATGCATTTTCTTATTCTCCATACACAATCTTATAATACTGCCCGGATGTAATTTTATATACAATGGCATATACCACAAAGAAAATGATACATACCACCGCAATTGCAGCCGCAAAGGTTGCCGGATCCACAATCAGCACCATCCTTAAGAACACCCGGATAATATGGCTTGCCACCAACGTATGCAGGATTGCAGTTACAACCGGAAGGAAGAATAAGATCATAACCTGTCGTTTGATGGAAGCCTTTGCTTCCTGCTCTGTCAACCCTGCATTGGCAAGAATATGAAACCGCTTCTGATCCTCAAATCCCTCTGACATCTGCTTATAATACATGATGAGTACCGTTGCCATTAAGAATAAGATTGCTAAGAAGATACCCACAAAGAACGCTCCGCCATAGAGATTATAGAAAAACATACGATCGGTATCCTTAAAGCCAACCTCTAACTCAGATCCCATTCCTTTCAAGCTCTGTTGGAATTCTTTCTTCTGCTTAGCAGATATCGTTCCTTTCATATTCAAGCCAATGTATATACTGCTCCCTTTTTTCGCCCCTGCATAGGAATCCTGTTCTAACAATTCATTTAGTTCATCTGCATCTGACATTACAATAATATCTTTTTCAAACAGACTCATGCTCGGATCGATCATATAATACAACGCATTATAATCTACCTGTCCTGTTACCTGATAGGTCTTTCCAAACATATCCAATCGATCTACTTTTCCTGCTTTCTCATCGGACTGATATAGAAGAATTTCATTCTTTTTCAAGGAAAGATTCTGTCCCGTATAATGATTATAATCTTCTACTGTAACAAAATACATATCTACACAAGCGGCCAGATCGGCAAATCCGGATGCATCCATGAATCCAATTTCATTTTCATTCTTTCTTCCAACCGTAGTCTGATATCTTCTACACACCAGTTCTTTCGTTTGAATGTCTGCTTTATCTGCTGCCTGTTGTACTCTATCTGTATATTCTTGTTCTACATTTTTATCTGTGGTTAAAATTTCTATCTTGATATCCGTTGGATATCTCTCATCCAGATTCTTCTCTCCTAACATCATTAAAGAGGAACCACATGTCAGCAATAAGATCACTCCCGTAGACAATACACAGATGGATGCCAATCCCGCTGCATTATGCTTCATACGAAACATCAGGTTAGATACGCTGATAAAGTTCTTAGTCTGAAAATAAAACTTCTTATTATTCTTGAGAACCTTCAACAAAAAGATACTTCCCGCAATGAACAGACAATAAGTACCAATGATCACAAGCAGAATACAAAGGAACAACATTCCCATGGCATCTGCCGTAGAATCGGTTGTAATTGCCATATAATATCCAAGACCGACTGTAACCAGCCCAACTATCAGTGCTACAACCTTAACCTTCGGTTCTTTCTCGCCTGTGGTATCACTGTGCAATAATTCAATCGGATTCCCCACCCGGATCGCACTTACATTATAGAGCAGACAAGCTGCATAAATGATTCCGAATAGAATAAGCGTATTCTGCAAAGCTTTCACCGAAAGCACCATTCCATTAACCGGTGTCTGACCAATGATCTTATATAATGTCAAAAGTGCTAATTTATTCAAGAATGTTCCTGCAGCAATTCCAAGGATAATACAGCATACTGCATGCAGCACCGTCTCTGTCAAAAGAATGTAAGTAATATTTCCCTTTGACATACCAAGCACACCATACAATGCCATCTCTTTCTTACGACCCTTTATCACAAACTGATTTGCATAAAATAAGAAGATTACAGAAAATATACCAACGATCTGACCGGCAACCTCTAATAAGATTGCAATTGTCTGTGCCCCATAAAAAGCCTCTTTATGATCTGCATAGATATACGGACTATAGGCTAATGAGTTCAATATATAATAGATCATAACCGTCAAAGTTCCCGCAATCAGATAAGGGACAACGGTTCTCTTGTTCTTCTGTATGCCACTCACTGCAAGTCTTGTCAATAATTTATAACTCACCGTCCTCGCCCCCTCTCATCAATACTGTAACTGAATCACAGATCTTATCTAACATCTCATTTCTTGTCATTTCACCACGATAGATCTGATGGAAGACCTCTCCATCTTTGATAAACATAACACGGTCTGCATAACTTGCTGTTACATTACTATGTGTTACCATTAGGATCGTCTGCCCATTTTGATTGATCTGTCGAAGCTGTCTTAAGAGATTGGTGGACGCTCTCGAATCTAACGCTCCGGTTGGTTCATCCGCAAACAAGATGTGTGGATTGGTAATCAATGCCCGTGCAACGGCTGTTCTCTGCTTCTGCCCGCCGGATACCTCGTATGGATATTTCTTCAACAATTCTTCAATGCCTAATTGCCTGGCAATGGCATATACCTTCTCATCCATCTGCTTATATTCCTCACCCGCTAACACAAGCGGAAGTTTAATATTATCTTCAATCGAGAAATTATCTAACAGATTAAAATCCTGAAAGATGAATCCCAGGTTTTCTCTTCGAAAGATTGCTCTTTCATTATCTTTCAGGGAAGAATAATCCTTCCCTTCAATCTTAACAGTTCCCGCCGTCGGTTGGTCTAAGCACGCTAAGATATTCAGAAGTGTTGTTTTTCCACTTCCTGACTCTCCCATGATCGCCACAAATTCCCCCGGCTCTACCGTAAAATGCATATCCCGCAGAGCGGTAACTTCGTCTCCTCCCATTCTTGTCTTATATACTTTTTTCACATGATTAACTTCCAATATTGACATTTTGTTGTCCTTCCTTTCACAATTATCTATGCTCTTATAATAACAAAAAGGAAAATGTAATGCCCTTTCTTTAGCTTACATTTTCCTCTCGAAATGTTACATTTTTGTAAGGTCTGTGGAGAGCAATCGATCCTGCTGCAATCTGATCATCACCCGTGTACCCTTTTCTAACTCTGATTCAATAGACAGCCGATGTCCTAACTTCGTACAGATTCCTTTGCAAAGATACAATCCTAATCCACTTGCTTTCTGATCCACTCTTCCGTTATATCCGGTAAAGCCTTTCTCAAAAACTCTTGGCAGGTCTTCCTTTCGAATTCCAATTCCCGTATCTTGTACGATCACGCATAATCCATCCGAATCTTCTTCCCCATAAATATGAATGCCACCCTGTGTCGTATATTTCAGGGCATTGGACAGGAGCTGCTCTAATACAAAGGAAAACCATTTCTCATCCGTCAGTACATGATACTCTAAATGATCCAACTGTACCGATAAATGCTTATAGATAAACATAGTCGAATATTTCTTCACCACGTTCTTTACGAGCTGATCTAAGGGCTGGCTTTCTAACACAAGATCATTTCCCATATTCTCATAACGGGTATAACCAAGTGCCATCTCCACATATCCCTCAATCTTCAGAAGTTCCTGCCGGCTTGCCGCAATATCCAGATCTTCTTCCTGTAACAATACTGTTAGTGCCGCGATCGGCGTCTTAATCTGGTGCGCCCATAATGCAAAGAAATCTTCATTTTCCTGATAATGCTGCCACCGTTTTCTTGTATCCTCGTCTTCAGAATATATAGTACCTGTATCCTTGTTATCCTTTCGATACTCTGTATACTGAATCATAAGTGTAACTGCAGTCAATATCATATAAAACCCCAAAATATATATACTATATTCCACATTAATGCCGTATAGCACGGTGATTCCTATGACGACAAGTATGAATAACGGTACACTGTACAGCCATCCTCTATTCTTTTTCCAGAAGTTATGCTTCTCCGACAATATATCCCAATCCCCTCTTTGTCACAATAAAATCGGTTAATCCAGCCGACTCCATCTTCTTGCGTAGACGAACCATATTCACCGTTAACGTATTGTCATCTATGAATTCGTCATCTCCCCACAAGCGTTCCATCATTTCTTCCCGGCTGACAACCTTTCCCTGTTTCTCTAACAATACCTTAAGCATCAGGAATTCATTCTTGGTAAGTTCCAGCCTCTGATCGCGTATCATCATGGAAGTATCATCTAAATTAAGCAACACATCGCCACATTCTAATACATGACGTTCCAACACCTTCCCATAACTTCTCCGAAGAACCGCCTGTAATTTCACTGTCAACACCTGTAGATCAAATGGCTTGGATATGAAATCGTCTGCTCCCATATTCATCGCCATCACAATATTCATGTTATCATCCGCAGAAGAGACAAATACAATTGGCACATTCGATATCTTGCGGATCTCTGCACACCAATAAAACCCATTATAATATGGTAATTTGATGTCCATTAATATGATATCCGGCTCAAATGCCTTCATCTCTTCTATGATATTTTCAAAATTCATGGTACATTGACATTCCATCTGCCAGCCCTTCAAGTGACTGGCTACTGTCTTGGCAATGACAGGATCGTCTTCCACAATATATACTTTGTTCATATCAACCGGATTCCCCTTATTTCTGTTCTGCCCGCAAATCCTCTACAAATTCAGCCAGTCTTCCGACTGCTGTCTTCAATTCCTCTAACGAATATGCATATGAGATTCGAAGGAAGCCTTCGCCACAGTCACCAAATGCATCTCCCGGTACAACTGCTAACTTCTTCGCTTTCAACAATCTGGTTGCAAATTCCTCTGACGGAATACCAAACTCCCGAATATCCGGGAACAGATAAAATGCCCCCTTCGGTTCAAAGCATGGAAGCCCTATCTCTTTGAATGCATTGAGCATATATCGTCTTCTCTGATCATATGCCTCTCTCATATGTACTACATCTTTATCACAGTCACGCATCGCAACGATCGCTGCATACTGGCTGGTCGTCGGTGCACACATAATTGCAAACTGATGGATCTTAACCATCTGCTCCATGATCATAGCAGGACCCATCGCATATCCTAATCTCCATCCCGTCATCGCAAACGCTTTGGAAAATCCACCAATTACAATTGTTCTCTCTCTCATGCCCGGCAAAGATGCAATACTAACATGATTCCCACTATACGTAAGTTCTGCATAGATCTCATCCGAGATCACATACAGATCATGCTTGATAATCACCTCCGCAATTGCCTCCAGATCTTCTCTTGTCATAATCGCACCGGTCGGATTATTTGGAAATGCCATAACCAATATCTTGGTCTTATCCGTAATGGCTGCCTCCAACTCTTCCTTTGTCAACCGGAACTGATTCTCATTCTTCAAGCTGATCGTTACCGGTACGCCATCTGCTAATTGTACACACGGAAGATAAGATACATAGCAAGGCTCCGGAATAATTACTTCATCTCCCGGATTCAGCATCGCACGCAGTGCCACATCAATTCCCTCACTGCCTCCAACCGTCAGCATGATCTCTTTCTTTGGATCATACATCAACTGAAAGCGTCTCTCATTATATTCACAAATAGCTTCCCGAAGTTCCAACAACCCGGCATTGGAGGTATAGAAAGTTCTTCCTTTCTCTAATGAATAAATTCCCTCTTCCCGAATATTCCATGGGGTATCAAAATCCGGCTCGCCCACGCCTAACGAGATTGCATCCGGCATCTCACTTACAATATCGAAAAATTTACGGATACCAGATGGTTTCATCTTAATAACCTTGTCTGATAACGGATTTCTCATGCTGTAACCACCAGCCTCTCATCCTTCTTATCCTGCTCTAATTTCGTACCATTTTCCTTATACTTCTTCAACACAAAATGCGTAGATGTACTAAGCACTCCTTCCATTGGTGCAAGCTTTCTGGCAACGAACTGTGCAACTTCTTTCATCGTCTTTCCTTCAATGAACACAGTCATATCAAATCCACCAGACATCAGATATAATGAAGTAACCTCTTCATAATTGTAGATTCTCTCAGCCACACGCTCAAATCCTTCTCCACGCTGAGGAGCAACCTTCACCTCGATCAAAGCCGTTACTCTCTCATCATCTGTCTTGTCCCAGTTAATGATCGTATTATATCCGCAAATGATCTGCTCCTGTTCCATATCCTGAATCGTATTGATCACAACCGATTCATCCATCCCAAGCACAACTGCAAGATCCTTTGTATCCATCTTTGAATTATTCTCTAATAATTTTAATATTTTTGTTCTTACATTCTTCATTCTCTTATATTCCTTCCGTTGTTATCTACACCGGAATCGGTTGCCCGTAGAATACAGCATTTAATGCGTCACCTTTCGGCGGCACCAGAAAGCGTTCTTCCTCTCCAACCATCACGACCCGGTCTTTCTCTTTCGTTGTTGTCCCGATCACATCTGCCATGATTCCTGCCTGCATAAATGCATCCGTAAGTTCCTGTCCCTTCTCTGTCACAAGCAGCATACTTCCCTGCCCATTCATCATATACGGATTGATATCAAAAAATTCACTTACTTCTATAATCTCCTGCTTCACCGGCATCTTCTCTACTGCCAGTCTTGCACCACAATTGCACGCAGATAACAACTGCCACAATGCACCAAATACACCTCCGTTTGATAAATCATGCGCAGCCAGAATGCAATCAGGGTTCTCCGCGACTGCGGCCTCGATCACAGAAAGCTCCGGCATCAATGAAGTTGCTTCCATGTAAGAAGCAGCCGTTCTGACATAGCTTAGTGGATAATGTGTTGCCAGTTCTGCTTCTTTGAGCTTCGCTAAGATTGCTCCGCCATACAGACCAACCCACTTCGTCATAACAATATCCATGCCTTCCTGTACTTTGTCATGCTGATTCTTCCAAAGCACCGTACCATATGCTGTGATCGTAACCGTCGGTTGTATTACAGATGGCACCAACTCGGTATGTCCCGCCATAATATCTATCCGGTATGTCTCCGCCGCTTTGGCAAGCCGATCCATAATGGCTCGTAATGTTGCCTCATCACTATGTTCCGGCATCAAAATGGCAATGGAAATTCCACACGGCCTACCACCTGCCGCTATTATATTGTTAATCGCATTATCTAATGCATACATCTCGTTCCCTGTATAACAAAAGGCAGTGGTGGCCATGGATGTTACCATGTTGCCAAACACTGCCCCATCATGTCCAATTGCCGACCGAAATGCAATATCCTTACTGCGATATCGGATTGGGTTCAATATGGAACGTTTCAATGTATGCTCTGGTAATTTGCCAGTCCGCATATCATTAACTCCTATTCATTCTCTCCTGCCGCTTCACCAACCGGGGTATCTGTCGCCGCTGCTTCCGTCGTTGGTGCTTCTGTTGCAGGTGCTTCTGTCGTTGTTGTAGAATCATCCGTTGTATCTTCTGAATCATCGGTATCATCATCCGAATCATCTTTATCTTTCTTCTTCACTTTCTTGGTACCGATCTTAATCTTTGCACGTTGTGCCTGATAGCTGCTCCGGCCACAATCTACAATATACTTCTCGGTCTCTTCTCCATCTACATATACATGTTTCCAAAGTTCTACATAATATCCGGTATGTGCAGCACGTACTGTTTCCTGCTTACCTTCTTCTAACTCATCTGTCTTCTCTTCTTCCGGTTCGTCCGGCTCGATCGTCTTAACATCAATCGACTCAAATTCTATCGTACGGTTTGCATCTCTTGTCTCATGTCCATAGATTGCAAATGAAATCGTTCCGCCACCCGCATATCCATCAATGTAGACCGGATATCCTGTATTATTTGTAAACTTGAAATTCATTCCTGCATTTTCTGAAATTGCTGCATCCATACCATGTTTTACATAACTGGCAGGGAATGTATGTGGATAACGTTCATTCACATCTAACTCTGCACGAAGTACCGCAAGATAAAGAGTGGTAGACACCTGACAGATACCTCCACCAAGACCATCTACTAATTCGATCGAACCATCATCACCCTTTTCATACTGTCCCGCATTTGCATATCCATTATCCTCTGTAAATGGCAGTACGGTATCTAACATAGAAAACTGTTCACCCGGCATCAATACGGTTCCACTGATCTTACTCGCGCCGGTCGCAAGATTCTGGCACCGTGCAGTATTACCCTGACTGTATGTAGTAGAGCCTTGTCCCAATACACTGTCAATCTTAGCAAAATCTTCGGATGTATAATCTGGATCTTTCTCATCTGTTACCGCATCAATCTTAATATCTTTCTGCTCCCATTCTGCTGCAAAAACGTCTTCCACTTTCTTGATCGTCTTATCCACATCAATGGAAGTTCCTACTTCTCCACGGATGATATTGAACTGTCCATCCACTCTCTCGATGGATGCATTCTTTGCCGTCTGTGTAATATCACTCATATCATTTACCAAAATCTCGGTCAATGCATCTTCATCAAACTTCTTCTCCGGTACTAAGACAACATTCTCTGCTTCTAACGCCTTGATCTCTTTGTAACGGCTTAAGATATTACCTTGTCTTCCATAATTGAAAGCCTGATCCACCGCATCCTCAACCGATACAGATACCCCAAGCTCATCCAATGTAACCGAATGACTTCCTACGCTTGTCGTAAAGGTCAGATTCAGATTATCAATTCCGTCTATATACTTATCATACTCTTCCATCGCCTGATCTTTGGTTAGCCCTCCGACATAGACACCATCTAAGTATACACCTGCATAGATCGTTGCATCATCTGAACTCTTCGCTCTGGCTGTGCAAGCCGCAACTGCAACAGCTCCGGTAATCATCAATATTGCTAATGTACGTAAAACTTTTGTCTTCTTCATACTTATCATTCCTTAATCTATATTCATTCTTATTCTTAAACTTATACAGCACTCATTGTAACACAAACGAACATCTTTTCAACCCTTTCCGAAAATACTGTCAGAATTTACTAAGAATTTGACTTTGTGGTTTCAATTTTGTATAGTTTAATAAGATTATGTACTTTGTAACATAAAAAAAGATGTATGTAAATGGTTTTCAAACTTTTTTCACACACATCTTTTTATCGGATTCTGTTCCTATATTCTTAATAAGAATACTAAAAAATTGCTGTTGTAATGACGCTGACTACCATAACTAATGCCAACAAAATGGCAATGGCAGACGATATTACACGCTGTTTTTTCTTATTACTGAAGTTAAACATATCAACACCTCTTTTCTGAAAGGATTATTATGAGAATATTATTATTACCTCTTATTATTACAATTCTTGCCCTGGTTTTCAAACACAATGCTGACAAACGGGATCACTCAGACCAACATTCTGTCCGTTCTTATCTTAACCGCGAATCTGCCGCTAACAGCGTACGCCGACAGGATATCTCTAACCTGCCTTACATTCAGGCACCGATTGAATCATTTCCCTTTGATATTACCTTAAATGACGCAAAAAAGCAATTGCAGATTGACAATTATAAGAAAGAAATTCTATCTTACGCTGGAAAACCAATGCTCAATCTCATCGGTGTGACCAATACCGAACTGAAAGAACATTATGGACCTGCCAATCTGGATGTACTTTCTATATATGATCAGAACTACAACCAATATATGCGCTATCTGTTCTTATACGCACAGGCAATCTATGAAGAATATCCGGTCAAATCCGCTGATCTTCTAACTTACTGCATCTCAACCGGCACGGATATTTCCGGAATCTATGAACTACTTGGCCGGTATTACAAAGAAAAAGGGGATCTTACCGCATTTAACAAGTTGTACGAAGTCATTCCCGACACAAACTCTGTCAGCGGCAAAATGATTCTCAACAAATTAGACCATCTAAAAGAAATCTAAATATTTATATTTTTTTACAATTTTCTTGCAACACTTTCCATCCATTCTGACACTATATATACGAGTGAACTCAAATATCGTCTTTTTCCAATAAGACACAATACAGGAGGTGACAATTCATTGAACCAAGAGGAGATGAAAGCTCATGTATTGCTTGCAAAGAATGGGAACACCGATTCTTTCTGCAAGTTATACGAACTCTATTATAAGGATATGTATCGATTCGCCTACTATATATTAGGCAATCAACAGGATGCCGAAGATGTGATCAGCGAAACGGTCTTAGATGCATTTACCGGAATTGCGAAGCTAAAACATCCTGACAAATTCAAGGCTTGGATCTTCCAGATCCTTACAACCAAATGCAAACGACAAATGGCTGTATATGCTGCCAACCGGGAACATCTTCACGCCGACACAACAGATAACGACTTGATCACGGAAGACCATCCCTATGCAGACACGTTAGATGTCCGTAGTGCATATACCGTCTTGAATGACACAGAGAAAACGATTATCTCGCTGATCGTATTCGGTGGCTATAACAGTCGTGAGACCGCCAGAATACTTAACAGTACCGATGGAACCATCCGTTCCACAAAAAGCCGCGCCCTTACCAAAATGGCGCAATATTTAAAGGAGGATTTTGCATGAAAGAACAGGATTTTCTGAATCAGATTGAACAATCAGCAAACGATTTACCAATTCCAGACAGCATTTCTCCTCAGAACATGAAGAATATGCTAGAGGATTACAAACATACAAAGGAACCTTTTAACGAAGAAGACAGTAATTCTTCCAATTCATCTACATCGAACACCTCTCACAAGCAACGCTATATGAAATGGGGATTAACCGCTGCTTGTCTTACCCTCTGTGTAATTGGTGGTGTTTATAATACACATTTATCAAGGAATGGCGATTCCGACACAACCAGCAAGCCGTCAGCTGATAGCACTGCTTTGTTTGAGTCAGATGCGACCGCATCCGAGAATACCCTTACCTCCCCAAAGAGCTATTCTGATTATTACAAGACGATCAAAAAGGCATATGATGCCTATTACAATTCCATCTCTTCTGTTGTTACGGATGATTTCCCTGTGACAGAATCTGTTGCATCTACGGACAGCGCCTCTATGATCAACACAGAAAGTTATGCCAGCGACACGACAAAAGAAATGGCAGTAGAGGACTCAACCGGTACACAGTCCACAAATGGATATTCCAAGACAAATACGCAGGAAGAAAATGTAGACGAAGGGGACATTATCAAGACCGATGGCACTTATATATACCGCATGTCGCAACATCTTGATACAACCGACTATAACACCATCTATAAGTTATCGATCACCCAGACCGATAATGGCAACATGGATGTCTTATACAACATGGAACTTAACGATATCCTTTCTGTTGCCAATGATGATGAGATCAGCTTTCAGGAATTTTATCTTCAAAACAATACACTATTCATTGTATATACAAGAAGCAATTACCAAAAGAATGTCAACCGTACGCAGACTTACATTGCGGTCTGCACATTAAAAGACAAATCCAAACCTAAATTGATTCGTAACTTATCGCAATCCGGTTACTATGTCAGCTCCCGTATCAGTGATGGTTATCTATACACGATCAGTAACTTCTACGATACCTCTTTAGAAAAAGAGACGGACTACGAAAACTACATCCCATCTATCGACGGTAAGATCATTGAATGTTCCGATCTCTACTATCCAAAAGACGTGATCTTAGAGTCTACTTATGTAGTCACCAGTCTTCCATTAGAAGATCCGACCCAGTTCACAGACTCCAAGGCTTTCGCAAGTTCTGGTGCCGATACGTATGTAAGTGATTCTGCGATCTATCTATATTGTACACAATATAATGATGTCACACAGACAAAGATCAGCCGGATTTCTTATAAGAAAGGAGCTCTCAATGTTGGGAATACAGCAACCGTTGCCGGTTACTTCTACGATTCTTTTGCACTGAGCGAGAAAGATGGATATCTCCGAATGGTCGCAACCATTCCTGCGAATAATATTGCACTTTTACGGGATATTACGTTGAAAGATACCGCATCTTCTAATACTACTGTAACCGAAGACGTCAATGCCTTATACATTCTTGACAGTCACATGAATCTCGTCTCTAAACTAACCGGCATTGCTCCGGGAGAACAGATCTATTCCGCCCGGTTTATTGGAGATATGGGATATTTTGTAACTTATGAGCATACAGATCCCCTCTTCTCTGTTGACCTGTCAGATCCAAAAGATCCAAAGATTGTTGGCAAATTGAAGATTCCTGGTTTTTCAAATTATCTGCATCCATATGACGATACGACTTTGTTGGGAATCGGAGAAGAGACTGATCCTGCCACACAGGAATTTCTTGGAATCAAGTTATCTATGTTCGATATCAGTGATCCGGAACATGTAACAGAAAAAGATAAATATATCATAGAAAATTCTGAATACAGTCCGGCATTGTATGATCATAAGGCTATCATGATCAACACAACAGATAACATTTTTGGATTTGTATACACCACTTATAATGACAAGAATTACGAATATTCTTATTACTTTGCAACCTACACATATGATAGCAAGAAAGGCTTTAAAGAAACCGCCCGCTACAAGTTGAATGATTCCAATGAATATGATAACTATGATTCTGTACGCGGCGTATATATTGGCGATTACCTGTACCTTTCCACTAACACGCAGATTACGAGCTATGCATTAGGTACAACAGATCCAATTGCAACCGTATATACTAAGTAATAAGATTTCATACCCGAATACAGATTCCCATATACGTATGAATCTGTACTCTGTTCCTGATATACAACAAGGACGAAAATGTGATACTGCTATCACATTTCCGTCCTTGTCTTACTCTACGCGTCCATTGCCGCATGCAGCATTGCTACTTACCATTATATTGATTCATAGCCTGTGCAATCTCATCCTGCACCATCAAAGCTGTCGCTTTGCAGGCTTTCTCATATCCCATCTCCATAAGTACCTGTTCATCTTTTCCAAAACGGGACAATACATAATCTGCAAGATCCATGCGTGGTGGTTTCATTCCCACGCCAACCCGGATCCGTGGAAATTCCTCTGTTCCAAGCTGTGCGATAATGTTCTTGATTCCATTATGCCCGCCTGCACTGCCTTTCTCCCGGATTCGCAGCCGGCCTACATCCAGATTGATATCATCATATATTACAATAATATCTTCCGGTAATATCTTAAAATAATTGGCGACCTGCACAACACTCTCCCCACTTAAGTTCATGTAAGTCATTGGCTTTAATAGAATAACCTGCTGTCCTTCTATCCTGCCTTTTCCGTAAAACCCCTTGTGTTTCGCTGTATCTAATGCAATTCCATACTCCTCTACTAAATGATCGATCACTTCAAATCCAACATTATGCCGTGTCTTTTCATACTGCGGAGTAGGATTGCCCAATCCAACAATCAGTTTCATAAACCATATTGCCTTTCTGTTTTTACTTTCTACTTCTGTCTAGCCTGAAGAATTGCTTCTGCTTCCTGCAATTGTTCTGGAGAGTTCACACCCTTAATCTCATCTACATCTGATACGATCATCGTCGCAACTTCTCCCCAACCTTCTGACTTGACAATCTCAATGGTATCTGTCAGATAATACTCGCCCTGTGCATTGTTATTGTTTAATTTTGCCAGTGCCTTACTTAGTATCTCTGAATTAAAAATATACATACCAGAATTAATCTCATCTACACGCTGTTCTTCCAACGTAGCGTCCTTCTGTTCCACAATCTTAACAAATTTGCCCCAGTTATCCTTAATAATACGTCCATATCCTGTCGGATCATCTACGACAGCTGTTAATACTGTGATTGCATTTCCTTCCGCTACATGTGTCTCCACTAACTGTTTCAATGTATCACCTGTGATCAGCGGAGTATCTCCACAAAGTACCATTGTAAGTCCTTCATTTCCAATAAATTCGCTTGCACATTTCACCGCATGTCCCGTTCCAAGCTGTTCCTCTTGCAAAACATACTGCACGCCATCACCGACTGTTTCTTTTACAAGATCTGCCTTATGTCCTACCACAAGACAAATATCTTCTCTGGCCGCGCCAGCTCCTAATGCTGCCTCTATTACATAGTTCACCATTGGTTTTCCCAAGGCGGTATGAATCACCTTTGGTAACTCCGATTTCATTCTGGTTCCTTTTCCTGCTGCTAAAATGACTGCCTTAACTTTCGCCATATTCACATCCTCCATTCTGATTCGCCTCTCTACCCCGATGCTATTACTACTAATCAATTTGGAAATCTTAGGTATTCTATCACACTTTTTCAAATTCTGCCAGTCCTAAAAAGACTGCCTGCCGGATAATGAATCTTCCCGCAAACAGTCTTACTTAATCTTATTTGGTTAGTTCAATAAACTTCTTGGACTTTGCAAACACTTTCTTATATTTGGCAAGTTTCTTCGCCGGAACCTTTACTTTAACGGTTCCGTTATTAGCCTTAAATGCATAAGTTCCAATCTTCTTAATATTCTTAGAGCGGATATTAATGCTGGATAACTTCTTACATCTATAAAATGCACGTTTTCCAATCACCTGTACATTCTTTCCAATGGATACGGACTTAATCTTCTTATTACCTGAAAATGCATATTCTCCAATCTCATACACCGGGTATTCCTTGCCACATATCGTAACGGAATCTTCAATCTTAACCTTATTCTTCGCTTTCACCGCACTTTTAACACTTAATACCGGCTGGCCCTTCACATATTTAACTCCGTAAGTGACTTTTCCTCTGTCAACCGTATAATCCGGCGAAATTGTTGCTGCCGCAATGACATCTGCCGGAATAGCCAGACTTTGCGGATAATATAAATTAACCTGCATCGTCATATTGCCCGTTGAACCAACGATTGCCTTGCTGTACAAGCTGATATCCATCGAGATCAATCTATAATCTGTCGTACTGATATAATACTCACCGGTCGATGTAGTTTCGTTCTGCGTAACAGATGCATGAATCTGATAACATTCTGTTGTCTGACCTTTTACAGTCTTATTCACCTTACCTACATAAGAATATGTAAGGGATGGATCTGTCTTCACCGTCTGCATTGCCTCATTCTTCTGACTTTCTAATTCCGAAAAGTCTGCTGTATCCGGTGTGAAATAATATCTTCCCACTGTAGAATCATAGGCGTATGCCATCTTTGTGTTTCCGTCTCCCCATATTGTCATGGTATCCCCGCTTACACTCATATTTGCATACACTACCTTGCTATTCATATCCAAAGCAATGTCCATCATCATCTGACCATTCATCCACATTTCCATACCATAGACAGTCATGCTATTCATCTGTTGTTCTGCCTTTGTCATAATTGCATTGGCATCTACCTGCTCTGTCTGTTGTGTTGTAACTGTAGTATCTGGTTGCGTTGCTGTCGCATCTGGTAATTGTGTTGCCTGTACCTTTCCGCCAAACAATATAACCGCAACTGCTCCAAATAGTAATGCTTTCTTCATATTCTGTCTCCCTTCCGTGTTATAACCAATCCCTTTGTAATCCAACCAATATACGCTTATATAAAGAAAAAGCCATCCTCTAAAGAGCGCGAATATCTGATTCGTTTTCCTTAGAGGATAGCTTCTACTGTAATGCGCTATGCTTCTTCCTCATCTTCCAATAACGCCTTATCGTATTCTGCCAAAATCATCGACTGAATGCGTTCTCGCGTTGTCTGATTAATCGGATGCGCAATATCTCTGTAATCCCCATCAGCGGCTTTTCTACTAGGCATTGCGATGAATAACCCCTTTTCACCTTCAATAACCTTAATATCATGAACAGCAAATTCATTATCCAGCGTAATGGATACGATTGCTTTCATCTTGCCCTCTTTTGTAACCTTTTTCAGCCTAATATCTGTAATCTCCATAAAGTATTACACCCCTTTGTATTTGTATTGTATTCTCCAGAAAAGAACCTATAATGCATAGCGGAAATTCTTTTCCACTACAATCTTAATCTGTCCCGGCTCTGCCGTATGAATTGTGTTAGCACGTAAAGTATCCCGACTCTCTACGATACAATTCTCAATGACTGAATTATCCCCAATATGTACATCATTCAATATAATAGAATTCCGAATTACACAATTATTACCCACATATACCTTCTTAAATAATACAGAATTCTCAACCGTACCATTAATAATACATCCACTTGCGATCAAACTGTTATTCACCACTGCATCCTTATTGTACTTTGCTGGTGGAAGATCATCCACTTTCGAATATACATCTGGATACTGACGGAAGAAATAATCTCTGATATCCTTCTTCAGGAAATCCATATTCGTCTTATAATATGACTCAATCGTTCCGATATTTCTCCAATAAGAATCCATCTTATATGCATAGATCTTCTTCACATTCTTATAACGGATCAAAATATCCTTAACGAAGTCTGTTCTTCCCTCTTTCGCACAAGCCTCCAACAGCTCGATCAACTGTCTTCTACGAATTACATATACCCCAATAGATGCTGTCTGTGTCTGAGCAACTAGCGGTTTCTCCTCAAAGTCGATCACCTGCATATCATCATTGTACTTCACAACTCCGAAACGGCTTACATCATCCTCCTCCGGATTAATATCCTTACATACAACAGTAATATCTGCACCTTTACGAATATGTTCTTCTAATACTTTGTTGTAATCTAACTTATAGACACCATCACCACTTGCAATGACTACATATGGCTCATGGCTATCTTTCAGGAAACTGATATTCTGGTAAAGAGCATCCGCTGTTCCCTGATACCAATAACTATTGGTAGATGTGATGGTAGGAGTGAACACATATAAACCACCCTGTTTTCTACCAAAATCCCACCACTTAGAAGAATTCAAGTGCTCATTCAATGAACGGGAATTATACTGTGTAAACACAGCAACCTTCTGAATGTGGGAATTCGTCATATTACTTAATGAAAAATCGATTGCACGGTAACTACCTGTCACTGGCATTGCAGCAACTGCACGCTTGGCAGATAATTCACCCATTCTACTACTATTACCACCTGCTAAAATTACACCAATTGCTCTCATGCTAAGTCACCTACCTTTATCAAACTAGAACCACTCTTTAACAATCCATCTGGATACTCTGATGCCTCGGTAGGACCATAAATTGCAGTATTCTTACCAACCTTGACATTATCTGGAATAACTGAATTCTCGCCAATTGTGACAAGACCAAAAGAGTAAATCTGTGGCTTATACTCATTGGTAGCCTCTTCTCCAACACCAAGTTCTGTGTTCTTACCAACCTGAACATTCTCAGCAATGATGGCTTTGTTGACAATAGCACCTTCCCCGATCACAGTGTTGTTCATAATAATGGAATCTTTCACAATCGCTCCCTTACCAATCGTTACACCAGAACCGATAACACAGTGCTGAACCTCACCATATACTTCTGTTCCTTCACCAACAATACTCTCGGTTACAGTTCCTGATTCATCTATGTACTGTGGTGGTAAAATATCACTCTTCGTATAGATTCTCCAGAACTCTTCATATAAATTAAATTCCGGAATAATATCAACCAATTCCATATTGGCTTCCCAATAAGAACCAAGCGTTCCAACGTCTTTCCAATATCCCTTGAAATCGTAAGCAACAACCTTAGCTCCCTGTTCGTGACAATGCGGAATAACATGCTTACCAAAGTCGCAGGATGGTACATCCTTAAGCTCCTGTAAAGCAGCTTTCAATACACTCCACTTGAAGATATAGATACCCATAGAAGCTTTGTTACTTCTAGGCTTCTCCGGTTTCTCCTCGAATTCCTGAATCACTCCATTGCCATCTGTAATAACAACACCAAAACGGCTTGCCTCTTCCATTGGCACTTCATAAGTAGCAAGTGTGATATCTGCTTCCATTGACTTATGATAATCTAACATTACCTCATAATCCATCTTGTAAATGTGATCACCAGACAGAATCAATACATACTCTGGATTATAGTAATCAATGTATTCCAGATTCTGATAAATCGCATTCGCTGTACCGGTATACCACTGACTGTTCTCACTCTTCTCGTATGGTGGAAGAACTGTTACACCACCAATACTACGATCCAGATCCCACGGAATACCTATTCCAATATGCTGATTCAACCGTAACGGTCTATACTGTGTTAATACACCGACTGTATCAATACCAGAATTGATACAGTTACTAAGTGGGAAGTCGATAATCTTATACTTTCCACCAAAAGCAACCGCTGGTTTGGCAAGATTAGAAGTTAACACACCTAATCTACTTCCCTGCCCACCGGCTAACAGCATAGCTATCATTTCTTTCTTAATCATAGTGTCACCCCTTTATGCTAAATATGTAGTACATTATAACATTAAAATAGGAAAAATGAAACATTTTTTATGCAATTTTACATATTTTTTATTAATTTTGTCTATTTCTTCATGAAAACTCCCTATTTAAGCATGTTTCTTTTATTTTTTTGTCGCATTTTTGTGGATATTTTATATAGATTGCACAATTTGAAAGAAACGAAATTTTTCTATTTATGTTTCATTTTTGATATTTTCAAGAATATTTTTGCAACAATTTATCCAAAAACTTCCAGAAGGATGGAAGAATTTTTAAAAATGAGGTATATTAATTGCTATATTCATGAACTTTGTTTATGAGCGTTGTTGCATTCATCAATGTTTTGCACTCGACTCATTGTTCTTATTACTCTTAATCAGAAAGGAATTAGATGAATTATGAATATCCTACAAATAAAAGAACTATACAAAAATCAGCAAGATTATGCTGACCAGAACATTACAATCTGTGGCTGGGTAAAAAGTAACCGTGATTCCAAATCATTTGGCTTCCTGTCCATAAATGACGGAACCTTTTTTCAACCGGTTCAGGTTGTATACGATAACACACTATCCAACTACGATACCGTTCGTAAGATCAATGTAGGTGCTGCATTGATCATTACCGGAACGTTTTTACTGACCCCGGATGCCAAACAACCTTTTGAGATTCATGCACAATGTGTAGAGGTTGAAGGGGATTGTCCCGGAGATTATCCTCTTCAGAAAAAGCGCCATAGCTTTGAGTACCTGCGGACCATATCCCATTTACGTCCCCGTACCAATACATTTCAGGCAGTATTTCGTGTGCGCTCATTAGCCGCCTTTGCTATTCACAAATTCTTTCAGGAACAGGGATTTGTATATGTTCACACCCCTCTGATCACCGGAAGCGACTGTGAAGGTGCCGGCGAAATGTTCCGTGTTACAACCATTGATCCTGCCAATCCACCCCGGACAGAAGATGGACAGATTGATTATAAAGAAGACTTTTTTGGTAAAATGACCTCTTTAACCGTAAGTGGACAGTTAAACGGTGAGACCTATGCCCAGGCATTCCGCAACATTTACACCTTTGGACCGACTTTCCGTGCCGAGAATTCCAACACAACCAGACATGCGGCCGAGTTCTGGATGATTGAACCAGAGATTGCCTTTGCCGATCTTTCCGATGACATGCAGCTTGCCGAACAGATGCTCAAATATGTAATCTCTTATGTATTGGAAAACGCCCCGGAGGAAATGCAGTTCTTTAACCAGTTTGTGGATAAAGGTCTGTTAGAACGACTTCAGCATGTGTTGACCTCTGACTTCGGACATGTCACTTATACCGATGCCATCGCCTTATTAGAGCCACACAACGACCAATTTGAATATAAAGTATCCTGGGGCTGTGATCTTCAAACCGAACATGAACGTTATCTGACCGAGCAGCATTTCAAACGTCCGGTCTTCGTAACAGATTATCCAAAAGAGATCAAGGCCTTCTATATGAAGTTGAACGATGACAATAAAACCGTTGCAGCAATGGATTGTCTTGTACCCGGAATTGGTGAGATCATTGGCGGAAGTCAGCGTGAAGATAATTATGACACCCTGCTTGCCAGAATGCAGGAATGTGGATTACAGCAGGCGGATTATCAATTCTATTTAGATCTTCGTAAGTATGGCTCCACCCGCCATGCCGGATTCGGGCTTGGCTTTGAACGGTTGATCATGTATATTACCGGAATGAGTAATATCCGTGATGTTATTCCGTTCCCTCGAACAGTCAACAATTGCGACCTCTAAACTTATCCCCTTGCACAGCGTAAGTTAGGACGGACGCGCATGTTTGGGTTGTGAACCCGGCTTTGGGCGGTGTCATATTGCAGCAGGCACACTTGCGTTACGGGCTCGCACGCAACAGACACTAATGCTCCTTATA